>VMCJ01000079.1 GCA_008081395.1 Rhodospirillales bacterium
AACATTGTCCTGTCCGACAATTTCAGTGATCTCTTTGTGAACTGAATTTAGATCATCACTTGATAAATCTGCAATTGCTACCCGCATGCCTAGATGGGCAAAACGAAGAGCACTGGCTCGGCCAATGCCGAGTGCAGCGCCAGTTACGACTGCAATATTTCCAGCATCAAATGCTGGATCAGTACTCTCGGTTTCCAACACCTTAGATCGCGTTGTGAGAGCCGTCGCAGTATGGACCTTTTTGCGTCTTTTTACATTGGCAAAGCCATGCTTCGCCTGCATTTTCAGAGGTAAAACGCTGCGGCCTAAAGTCTGTACCTTTGTGAGCGCCGTCGCAAAACGGCTGCTTTAAAGACTTGCCGCAAGTACACCAAAAATACGTTTTTCCTGCTTCGAGTTTAACAGCGGCTGGTTCTTTAGCAGCAATTTCAGGATCACTCATCGATTTCAATACTCCAGAAATAATTATCTGGTTAGATTGCCGTTTAATAATCATTTCATCAAGCTAAACTAAACATGCATATTCTATAACTAAGAGCTATTATGGTGGATCGGTTCAAGAGTTGTTGGAGCAGTTATGATTGATAAACGCGTCAGTAGTGTTGATGAGGCAATCCACGGTCTATTTGATGGAGCCACGTTGATGGTTTCCGGCTTCGGCGGTGCTGGCGTACCAGTAGAATTAATCAAGGCTTTAGATCGCTCAAAAATTACCGATCTAAATATTGTAATAAATGCTGTGCGCTTTCTAGAGATGCATGCACCAGGTCTTTTCCAAGATCATCGTGTTAAAAGTCTTGTGTGTAGTGCGTTCCGTGGACGCGACCGCGACCCCAGTCATTACGAGCGTCAATGGCAAGCTGGAGAACTGGCTATCGATTTATCTCCTCAAGGAAGTTTTTCGGAGCGAATACGTGCGGGAGGGGCAGGGATTCCGGCTTTCTTTACTCCGACAGCAGCTGGTACTCAGCTAGCTGAAGGTAAAGAGGTCCGGGAATTTAATGGGCGTCAATGCATTTTAGAAACAGCAATAAAAGGTGATTTTGCTTTCCTCCGAGCTGCTGAAGCTGATCGTTTTGGTAATCTTCGTTTTAGGGGAACCCAATCAAATTTTGGCCCAATTATGGCTATGGCGTCGAAGGTCGCCGTTGTCGAAGTTGCATCGTTTTCTGACAAACCTCTGGAAGCAGATCAAATTCACCTTTCCGGTGTATTTATTGATCGCATTTTAGTTGCTTCTGAGACTGGAGTTTAAAACATGGTTAAGCCTCTCAGTCGAAATCAAATGGCTTGGCGAGCTGCTCAGGACCTGGAAGAAGGTATGGTGGTAAATCTTGGTATGGGTATGCCTGTGCTGGCAGCCAGTTACGCCCCCGAGGGACGAGAAATAATATTTCAGTCAGAGAATGGTATTGTTGGTGCTGGACCTGAAGCAAATGAAGATGAGCGTGACCCAGATTTGGTTGATGCTAGCAGTCGATTTGTGACACTTGCAGCAGGAGCCTCTCTCATCGAGTCTGCCGCATCTTTCGCTATGATCAGGGGAGGTCATATTGATGTTACGATGCTCGGTGGCTTTGAAGTTGCATCAAACGGTGACCTCGCTAACTGGGACATGCAGGTACCAAATAAAGGTCAACTTGTCGGTGGTGCTATGGACCTAGCAGTTGGTGCCGGTGAGGTGAGAGTGATTATGCAGCACCAGACTAAAGACGGAAGTCCGCGGCTTTTGAATGTTTGCAGATTACCTTTGACTGCTCCTGCATGCGTTACTCGAATTTATACTGACCTTGCTGTAGTGGACGTAAAAGAAAATGGGTTTTTGGTTCAAGAAATGTTGCACGGAATGACGGAGGAGGAGCTTCAGGCTCGCTCGGAGGCTTCACTTTCTTTTTCCGCCAATCTTAAACCTCTAGCTACTCCAGATATTTAATTGTCGAAATCGTCTATTCAAAAGCTAATTGGGTTCGGTCTAATAAGCTTTAGTCACAGGGCTTTCGAAAGGATATAACATGAAAATTCATCGCGCTGCGGCAAGGCCAACAAAGACTGCCCCAACAGACAAATTTACCGGCCAGGTATTTCAGGACGAGGTACTGGTTGGTCAGCCGCCATCCAGGATGCGGGCTACCAATGTAACATTTAATCCAGGCGCACGAACCGCTTGGCATCAGCATCCGGTTGGACAAACTCTATTAGCGGTTTCGGGTATAGGCCGAGTTCAAGTAGAGGGAGGGGAGGTAGAGGAATTATTCCCTGGCGATACAGCAATAATACCTCCGAACACTAGGCATTGGCATGGGGCAGCGCCAAATCGTATTTTCACTCATCTTGCCATGTCGGAGACTGGAGATAATGGGGCAGGGACAGAGTGGTTCGAAAAAGTTTCAGATGATCAGTATCAATAGGCTTCCTCACAGACTGGAGGCTAGGGCCGCGTCTATTGCATTGTTAATTGCTGACACTCCAGCTGCGGGTCCTTCACTATGAGCCCAAACGCCTCCTGCAACTGCTAAGAAGTCTGCTCCTGCAGAAACAATGGGTCCGCAATTGAGTTCTGTTATGCCACCAATCGCAACAGATGGGACGGTTGTAGCATTCTGCCACCAGGATAAGATTTCTGTATCGGCCGGAGTGGTTGCACTTTTGGTGCTACTCTCAAAGAATGCGCCAAACGCTACGTAATCCGCTCCTGCCTCTGCAGCGTCTACCGCAAGATCGCGGCTTGACTTGCATGTAACGCCAATCGCTCGGTCGGGACCAAGAAGTCGTCTTGCTTCTTGGTATGGGAGGTCCTCTTGTCCAATGTGAACGCCATCAGCGCCAGTTGCGGTTACTAGGTCAACTCTATCATTCAGTATGAACGCCACATCGCGGGATTGCACAACGGGCGCTAGAATTTCAGCAGCTCTTTTCCAGTCGTCATCGGAAACTTGTTTTAGCCTTAATTGCACGCAGGCGACATCGCCGGCATCCAAAGCTGATCCTAAATCCGCACTAAATTTTGAAAGAGAGTCCGTGTCACATAGAAGTGATGCCGGCGTAATGAGATAAAGGCGGCAGCGGGGCCGTGTATCGTCTGCTACCGCCTCAATCATTATTTTAAGCTTTCCCTTGGTAAATTTTCACAATTGTATCTAGAAGAGCTAATGCATCCTTCTTGTCTCTCTGGAAGCTGTTGCGACCAATAATTGAACCATTAGCTCCTCCAGCCGCGATCTCACGAATTTCATCAAGTACTGCTTCAGTCCCCTTAGCTGAGCCGCCGGAAAATACAACGATACGACGTCCATTAAAGGCAGACTGCATCACATGTTCAATTCTCTGGGAAAGTAACTTGGAAGGAACATTTGCTTTTGTAAGCGCGTCGGCAGCCTCTTTTTGTTCCACATGGTCTGTGGGAGGCTTAACTTTAATTATGTGAGCGCCAAGGAGGGCCGCGAGATGTGCTGCATAGGCTGTTACATCTAGAGCGGTTTCTCCATCTTTAGAGAGAGCGCCACCTCTAGGATACGACCATAGCACCACAGCTAATCCCACAGCTTTCGCTTCAGCGGCCAACTCTCGAAACTCTTCCATCATTTCAAATTGATCATCTGCGCCAGGATAAATTGTAAAACCTATCGCAGAGCAACCAAGACGCAGGGCATCGTCTACTGATCCGTAAACCGCTTGATCCTTAGATGTCGCATGACTATTCGAGCTATTCATTTTTAGAATAGTCGGGATCTGACCCGCAAATGTGTCTGCGCCTGCTTCGATCATTCCAAGGGGAGCGGCATATGCGTTCAGACCTGCATCCACTGCAAGTTGAAAGTGATAATGAGGATCGTATCCGGGAGGGTTAGGCGCAAAGCTGCGATCGGGTCCATGTTCGAAACCTTGATCGACAGGCAGAATAACCATTTTGCCAGTCCCGGCTAATTTTCCATGCATTAAAATGCGTGCAATGTTTCCTTTTGTGCCGGGGTTATCGCTTTCGTACCAGGACAGAATTTCTTTAACTTTGCGGGTTACTCGCATGATTTTTCCTATATCGAGTTTGTTTTAAGTAAGTTTTGGCAAGCAATTTGCGGTTCTATTTGGAAGGCAAGGTCGATATCAGCTGGCTGATCATCTATCAACACTCCTTGCTGATCTGCTAATTTCCGCAATCGGGAGGAGGCAGGCGTGTCATCCATTGCGATTTGATCAACACCCCTGGCAATTGCGGCGTATGCATCTCCTGGCCAAAATCCAGAGTCAAAAGTGAATTTGATATTGGCTTGAGGCACAGCTTGTTGCGTTAATTTGACGAGCGCAAGCCATCCACCAATACCAAGACTTCTTCCAATTCCAGGCGCAGATCGAATAGTAATCCTTTGTCCAGCCGAAGCAGCAGCTTTCGCCGCTGCCAGTGATTGGGCTAAGTTATGGACTACCGCTGATACCACGAGGGCGGCTTATATTTTTGCCGCTAGGGCTGTTGCTGTATCAGACATCCGGTTGGAGAAGCCCCATTCGTTGTCGTACCAGGAAAGCACCCGAACGAGACCTCCTTCAACAACCTGCGTTTGCGTAGCATCGAATGTGGAAGAGAAGTTGCTGTGGTTAAAGTCCACAGAGACCAACGCTTCCTCATTATATCCGAGTATCCCTTTAAGTTTGCCGCGCGCTGCTTTTTTGATTGCAGCATTTACCTCATCAACTGAGGTTTTCTTTTTCGGGATAAACTTAAAATCTATGACAGAGACATTCGACGTTGGTACGCGAATTGCTGTTCCGTCTAGTTTGCCTTTTAGTTCTGGAAGAACTAGCCCGACAGCCCGAGCTGCTCCTGTAGAGGTAGGGATCATAGATAATGCTCCACCGCGGGCGCGGCGAATATCAGAATGATAAGTGTCATGGAGTACTTGGTCGCCGGTGTAGGCGTGGATAGTTGTCATGTAACCTGACTTAATCCCAAAAGCATCATTCAGAACAGAAGCTACTGGTGCTAAGCAGTTCGTAGTGCATGAAGCATTTGAAATAATGTCATGTTTTTTAGTTATTTTTTTGTGATTCACTCCGTAGACAACAGTCAAATCCACTCCCGAGGCGGGCGCTGAAATTAGTACCTTTTTTGCTCCTGCAGTTAGGTGGGCACTTGCCTTCTCCTTATCTGCAAAGATCCCTGTGCATTCCATCACAACGTCTATATCAAGATCACCCCAAGGCAGATCAGCTGGGTTACGCTCTGCAAACGACTTGATGACTGGACCACCGTTTACTGAAATTCCGTCCTTTTTGGCCTTTACTTCTCCGGGGAAGCGACCATGCACTGAGTCATATTGGAGCAGATGAGCATTTACGTCCGCTGCACCTAGGTCATTGATTGCAACGAACTCTATGTCATCACGTCCGCTCTCTAGTGCTGCCCGCATTGCCAGTCGTCCAATGCGTCCAAATCCATTGATCGCGACCCGAACTGCCATGTGTTTCTCTCCCTCGTGAGTTTATTAACTTTATACTTTAGTATTCAGACGCACTTCGACGTTCTCGACAAGTGCATCAGCGGTTATCCCAAAATGATTGTATAGGTCATTGGCCGGTGCAGACGCACCAAAAGTTGTCATGCCCACAATTGGCCCGCCATCTACGTAGCGCTCCCATCCATAGATAGAACCTGCTTCTATTGCAGCCTTCAATATGCCCTTTGGTAGAATTTCTTCTCTATAAGTGCTGGGTTGCTCGTCGAATAACTCTGTGCATGGCATTGAAACTACTCGCGTTCCGATACCTTTGCCTTGCAAAATTTCTCTGGCGTTTAGTGCCAGCGGTACCTCGGTTCCTGTAGCAATCAGAATGGCTTTTAATTCGCCTTCGGCTTCAGAGATGACATACCCTCCCTTGGAGGATCTATTCTCATTGCCACCAGGTGATACCGTTGGTGTCCCTTGACGGGAGAGGGCTATCACGGAAGGGCGAGACTTTTGCATCAATGCTATTTCCCAGCATTCCGCAGTCTCAATCGCATCAGCGGGACGCATGGTTAGCAAGTTAGGCATGGCTCTGAGACTAGCTAGGTGCTCAACTGGCTGGTGGGTTGGACCGTCTTCGCCAAGGCCAATAGAGTCGTGTGTCATAACAAAAACTTGTCGTTGACCCATGAGTGCTGCGAGTCTGATTGCTGGACGACAATAGTCCGTGAAAATTAGGAACGTAGCTGTATACGGAATCAGTCCCCCATGCAGCGCGATGCCATTTGCTGCCGCCGCCATTCCATGCTCACGAATGCCCCAATATACATAACGACCAGATCTATTTTGCTTGGAAAAACCTCCCAATCCTTCTGTGATTGTGAGGTTAGAACCTGTAAGATCCGCTGAACCTCCAATCGTCTCGGGAACTATGGCATTAATAACTTCTAGTGCCTTTTGGGATGCTTGACGTGTAGCTATTTTGGGCTGATCGCTAACTAGATGCTCTTTATATTTAGCAATTTTCTGTTCAAGATCTTTTGGCAGGTCACCTGACATCCTTCGATTGAATTCATCTTGAATGTCCTTTGGGGCTCTCTCGAACCTAGCTTCCCAAGCCTCTCGTTCACTCGCTCCAGCAGACCCGGCAGCTTTCCACATAGATTGAATTTCAGATGGAATTTCAAAAGGTGCATATGGCCAATTAAGGTTCTCGCGAGCCCCGGCAATTTCCTCTGGGCCTAGAGGAGCGCCATGTGAGGAAGCTTTTCCTGACTTTGTTGGAGCTCCAAACCCAATGGTTGTGCGACAAGCTATAATTGAGGGCCGTGAGATATCCGCAGCAGCGGATAGCAGGGCAGCGTTCACAGCTTCACAGTCATGACCGTCCACGCGTGCCGTTGACCAACCATAGCTTTCAAAGCGTTTCAGCACATCGTCGGATGCCGAAAGATCGATAGACCCATCGATAGAAATAGAGTTGTCATCCCATAGCACGTTGAGCTTACCAAGGCTTAGATGTCCTGCGAGAGCGCCTGCTTCGTGGCTCACTCCTTCCATCAGGTCACCATCTGAAGCTATCACCCAAGTCTTGTGATTAACCAAATCTGATCCAAATTCAGCTTGAAGTTTTGCCTCGGCAATTGCCATACCAACCGCAGTTGCAATTCCTTGGCCGAGGGGACCGGTTGTAGTCTCTACACCAAGCGGGTGCCCTACCTCTGGATGACCAGCGGTGAGTGAACCTAATTGACGAAAGTTTTTAATCTGATCCAACGATAGAGAGGGATTGCCGGAGAGATGCAAGAGGCCATACAGCAACATGGATCCATGCCCTGCTGAGAGCACGAAGCGATCCCGGTCTGGCCAAGAGGGGTTGGCAGCGTCGTATTTCATTGGTCCGGTGAATAGGGCCGTTGCTACGTCGGCCATTCCCATAGGCATTCCTGGGTGACCAGACTTCGCTTTCTCGACGGCATCCATTGCAAGAGCACGGAGGGCGTTCGCCATCAGTGTTCGATCCTGTGACGATGTCATTTCAATTTAACCCCTCAAAATTCCATGCGTCGCAAAGATCGCGGAATCGGTAATTAGAAACGATTGCTACAATATTGTTCATGCGGGATGGTCTGGGGTGACGTCAACCCGTTGTACTGTCAGTATTTTAAGTCAGTTGACGGATAGTGGGTGACATCTTATCGTCATCTTGAAGATTTAGCTTTAAGTTATTCCATTAGTGCTTATTTTTGTAGGGATTTTTTGCCATGGCTTTGGCGCAACCTTTGTCCACAGCTCTAGATGAATTGGCAACTGCTATCTCCCAGGTAGAGGCGGCTGCAGGCGCTAGTGCAGCTTCGCAAAAGGGAAATGATCAGGTTGTCGAGCTCGAAGCCGCTTTGGCAGCACTGCGGAAAGAGCATATGAGCCTAAAAAACGTCTCCGGCGATATAGCTGGGCGTCTTGAGGGCGCAATAGTTTTGATTGAGGCTATATTGTCTGGTCGCTCCTGAAAACCAGGATACCTAACTTTGGGAAAGTCTATCGATGGGCGAAGTCACTGTGACCGTTAATAGCCGTCCTTATCGGATGGCATGTGAGGATGGTCAGGAAGGTCATCTGAAAGAGCTAGGCCTAGAGCTCTCACAAAGGGTAGATGAACTATCCAAACAAGTTGGGCAGGTAGGGGATGCCCAGTTATTAGTAATGGCAGCACTGATAACTGCTGACGAGCTTTCGGCGGTCGAACAGAACAGAAATAGTGGTGATGGCACCTCGGTAATTGAGGCAGAGAGAGATAAGTTAGCTTCAGAATTAGCGGCACTGCAGTCAGAATATCAAGTTCTGCAGGAGACATTAAAACTCAGTCAAACCGAGGCTGCCGAAGCAGTAAAAATAATTTCCTCGTTAACTGAACGGGTTATTAGATTAAACCAAACAATGGTTTGAGCTTTGAATTAACTTAAAGAGATGAATTGGCGAACTGCTGTGATGAAAGATCGGGGCTGATCTGCATGTAGCCAATGACCGGCTGCTTTTAAACTCGCAAATCTAGCTGTTGGGAATGTTTTACGAATTACAGGGCGGTGTTCTGATTTTACATAATCAGAAGATTCGCCAGTTAGGAACAGAACCGGTCCTCGAGAGTAAGTTTTTTCCAAAAGCGTTTTTGGAAAACCAATTATATCTTCCATCCCATTCGCAAGGGCAGTTAAATTACATCTCCATCGAAAGCCGTTATCATCTGGAATCAGATTTTGAAGTAAAAAGCCTCTAATTTCTCTCTCTGGAATTGCTGCCGTTAGTAGTTTATCGGCATCGGCCCTCCGCGAAACATCCGCTAAATCGAGGGCTGACATACTTTCGATGTAGTCTAAAAAGCTTGATCTATTGCTACGTTCGTATGTTACCGGCGCAATATCTGCCACAAGCAGACGGCCTACTTTCTCAGGGTTAGTCAGGGCTAGAGCCATTGCTGCTTTACCACCCATGCTGTGCCCTACCACTGTTGGATTAATCAGTCCTTTACAGGAAATATATTCAGCAACGTCCTCGGCAATAACATTGTATTCCATGCCCTCGATCCAAGGCGATCGACCGTGGTTTCTTAGGTCAAGGACATGCACTTCATGCTCTTCACCTAAACGCTTAGCAATTGCCATCCAATTTCTGGCAGCACCTAGAAGACCATGCAGTATTACTACGGGTTTCCCGCCATCATTATAGATATCGCTTTGCAGAGTGATGGTTTTCATTATTTGGTGAATGCTCGTTTCTCAGCGGATAGCAAATGTTGCTTACTTAGTTTTTTATATCTTCGTTCTTCTACGGATTGTCTTAAGTTGAATTAATCTGGATTTCTTAAATTTTTTTAAATACTAATCTGTGAAGTCGATCTAGGTATTTTTTGTTTCTCTTGTATCCACACTACGCGCCTTAGCTTGTGCTTTTCGTCGAGCGATATTGCTTTTCAGGGAAGCTGCAAGTCGCGCTGCGCGGTCATTGTTGGTCACTTGTGTTTTCTGATTGAAGCCTTCGGATTCCATCTCTTTTTTTTGTTTATTCATGCTGGATATAAACCTGCGTTTTTTGCTTTTAATTGGATAAGCGCCAAGACTGCATCCAGCATAGGCGTGCTGACATTTACGATGTCGCCAAGCTCTGTTACGGCAGTTACTAAAGCATCAATTTCAAGTGGTCTGCCTCGTTCTAAATCCTGGAGCATTGACGTTTTATGTTCTCCTACCTCAAAGGCTGCTGTAAATCGTCGGTCTGCGGTGAATCTAAATCTTGCGCCCAGAGCTTCTCCTACAGCACGGCCTTCAGCAGCTAGCTTGAAAACAAGATCCCGTACGCTTTCATCTCTACCAATCCCAGCAAGGGTGGTATCTGTAAGTGCTGAAATAGGGTTAAGACATAGGTTTCCCCATAATTTTACCCAAATGTCATCCCGTATCTTGGAACTGACCGGAGCACGAAGACCTGCCTTTGTTAATGCAGCAGAAAGTAGCATAACCCTTTCAGTTTTTTCTCCAGAGGGTTCGCCAATTTGATAGGCGTTTCCTTCTACATGCTGCATTACGCCTGGCGCGGTAATTTCAACGGCAGGATGAACTACCATTCCAATTGCTCGCTCCGGTCCTAACCCATCCCATTGGGTGCGCCCAGGATCTACGCTTTCGAGAGTTCTACCTTCATGATCTCCCCCGTAGCGATGAAAATACCACCACGGGACTCCATTCATCGCTGTAACTATAGCTGTGTTGGAGCCTAAAAGTGGTTGCATTAAATCTACGACATTTGGGCTTTGATGGGCTTTTAAGGTAACAATGACAAAATCCTGAGGCCCCAGACTTGAAGGGTCGTCCGTCGCCTTTGGATGAACAAGGAAGTCGTTCTCATCCCCAAACTTCATTAGTAAGCCATTCTGTTGAATGGCTCGGAGGTGGGGTCCGCGTGCTATTAGTGAGACATCAACTCCACTTTTGGCCAACATGCCACCTAAATGAGCTCCAATTGCTCCTGCACCATAAATTGCAACTTTCATAAAGGTGCTACTTTGCCGGGGTTTAGAATGTTTTTTGGATCCAAAGCAACTTTAATTGCTTGCATTGTGTTTATTGCCTCAGGTCCAAGTTCTTTGGCTACGAACTCAATCTTACCCATCCCGACACCATGTTCCCCAGTGCAGGTTCCCCCCATTGCCAGTGCACGATCTACAAGCCTGTCATTAAAAGCGGTGGCACGAGACATTTCATCATCGTCATCAAGATCTACCATGATGCAACAGTGAAAATTGCCATCACCTACGTGTCCGCAAATTGGAGAATATAAACCGCTCTCTCCTATGTCTCGTTTTGTGCTCATTACACATTCTGCAAGATTTGAAATTGGTACGGCCACGTCAGTTGACCAACCCTTTTTGCCTGGCGCTTGTGCCAAGGCAGCATAGTATGCGTCATGTCTGGCTTGCCATAACTTAGAGCGTTCTTCAGCTTTGGCTGTCCATTGGAAGCCTCCACCATTATTTTCTGAAGCTAACATCTGCACGATATCCGCCTGTTCAGCTACACCTGCTTCGGTTCCATGGAATTCAAAAAAAAGTGTGTGAGCAGCTTTCAATCCATCAAGCTTCGAAAAATCAATGCACGCTTGCATTTGAACGTCATCCAGCAGTTCCATTCTAGCAATGGGTACCCCCATTTGGATTGTTTGCTGGACAGTTTCGACGGCGCTTGCCAGGTCATCAAACTGACAAATCGCAGCGGCAATTTTTTCTGGGACACCGAATAAACGCAGTCGGACCTCAGTAATTACTCCTAGAGTTCCTTCAGAGCCGACGATGAGGTGAGTAAGATCATACCCAGCTGATGTTTTGCGAGCACGACCACCGGTTTTCATAATTGTGCCGTCGGCCAACACAACTGTCAGGCCAATAACATTTTCCTTCATAGTGCCATATCGAACAGCGTTGGTGCCCGAAGCGCCTGTTGCTGCCATACCACCCAAACTTGCATCAGCACCTGGGTCAACGGGAAAAAAGTACCCAGTGTCTCGCAAATGTTCGTTTACTGCCTTTCGGGTTACTCCAGCTTGAACCAGGCAGTCTCCGTCAGCTGCATTGACCTCTAGGACTTTATTCATATTCGAAAGGTCGATAGTGATCCCACCATGAATAGCTTGAACATTGCCTTCAAGAGATGTTCCCGTCCCCCAAGCGATAACGGGAAATTCGTGTGAATTGCAGACTTTGAGAATAGCTGCAACTTCCTCTGTTGTTTCTGCAAAAGCTACAGCGTCTGGTGGAGCGGGGCGAAAATGATCTTCACCCTGAGAATGTTGATCTCGTACTGCTAACGCAGTGGATAAACGGTCTCCAAGAATTGAACTTAATTCAGATAGGACGGCATCCAGGCGAGCGGCATTATTTCGGTCACCTGCAAGAGGGGTGGGAGTGCTCATCTATCTCTCCAAAACATTGAAAGCTTAAATTACTGTCCTTCGACATTTTTATCATCATTAAGCCAAGAAAAAATAAATCGGCTGATTACGCCGACAAAGGCTACATGTAGGAAACCTAGCCCCCAGGCAAGATCGGTGTAACCGTTTGCCTCACTAAAAGTAGCTAGAATAAGACCCATTATCATCGGGCCGGCAGCCCCGCCTGCGTAACCTAAAGTTGTGTGAAGTGCTAGTGTTTGTCCACGTCGACCTATTTCAGCTGAGTCTGAAGTGCCTCCAGTCAAGGTTGAGCTATCCAACCAGATCAAAGCACCGCAAATTATCGCAATTGATACTGAAAGCCAGTATGAATGTGGACCCAGAAAACCAAGCGCAATTGCTCCCACGGCTGAAAGACTGGTGGCAAGTTTGACGACCATGGGGCGTCCAAATTTAATTGAAAGGCTGTTGCCGTAAACGCTCGTGGCTGTTCCAACCAACGCTACTAGCGTTGCGATTAATGCAGGGGAGAACCATGTGGTTGAAACCTCTGGAGTTTTAGAAGCCACGTAGACAAGAAATGCAACTCCCCAGCCGCGCAGAACACTCATCTCATAAGTATGGATACAATACGTCACGGCGTATGCCATTGCCGAACGATTTTTGAGGACCGGTCTGAAGTCTAGAAGCGCGACTGAGCTACTGGGGTTTTGTGGTGGAGATACAGATGGGGCAGCAGTTACTACAAGTGCACAAGCAGCCACCGAGAGCCAACCAGCCCATGCAAAGGCGGTGTTCCATCCAAAAAGATTTGAAATTAGATCTCCGTATATAAAAGAAATTGCACCTGCAGCCCCAATACCTGCTGCATGCCAGGCAACAGCTCGGCGCATCAAATTTGCATCGACACGATCGGCAAGAAGCTTAAGGCCTGTCATATAGACTCCAGCCCAGCCCAAACCCGCAATGGCTCGCGCTGCAACTGCTGTCCATAAACCCTCGGCAATATAAGCAAAACCAAAATGTCCAGCAGCGATGGATGTTGCGCCAAACAGATAAATCCACTTCGGATCTATTCTATCAGTTAGGGACACCAAAACAGGTGCGGAAATCATGTAGGCTAAATAGAAAGCCCCAGTTATTAATCCTGCTTCCGCAGGGCTAATGCCCCAAGCTTGTCTGAGCTCTGGCAACAGTGCGGCCCATACATAGGCACCCAATTGGGCAGCAACTTGTGCCACACAAACAATCAAAACGAGGTGACGACCATTCATTGGGTGGTTATGCTGCCCACACAGCGTCTCCTTCTGTAAACAATGCCGTATTATATGATAGTTTGCTTAATGCTTGGTACGAGAATTCTGGCCTGGGACTAAGATTAATTATGACAAAAGATATTCTAATTGCGCCATCCATTCTCGCCGCTGATTTTGCTCGGCTTGGTGAATGTATAGAAGCTGTTGACCACGCTGGCGCTGATTGGATCCATCTTGACGTTATGGATGGTAACTTTGTGCCCAATATAAGTTTTGGGCCGTCAGTGATACATGCCTTACGTGGAGTGACACAAAAAACATTTGATGCGCACCTGATGATAAAGCCCGTAGATGCCTTTTTACCAGAATTCAAGAAGGCGGGCTGTGATAGAATAACCATCCATCCAGAGGCGGGTCCACACGTACATCGTTCATTAGGATTAATTCATAGTCTTGGAATGAAATCTGGGGTCGCATTGAACCCTGGCACACCTGTTGAAGCCATCGATAACCTTATTGATATGGTGGATCTTGTTCTCGTGATGAGCGTCAATCCTGGTTTTGGCGGTCAGTCCTTTATTGAGAATCAGCTTGAAAAAATCAGGTCTGTTCGACGTCGTATCAACTTATCAGGCCGCGATATAAGGCTCCAGGTTGACGGAGGTGTGACGCCAGAAACCGCGCGAAGGGTTGTTGAGGCAGGAGCAGATGTATTGGTTGCTGGCACAGCAGTATTTAAGGGTGGTGCGCCAGCCTACGCAGCTAACATTCAAGCCATCCGTGATTCAGCGACAGTTGATCCTACTTGAATTAAGGAATGCCAATGCGCCTGGGTGGCCGTTACCTTCGCATCCCATTGCTTGAAAATATTTTCGATGGTTTCCGGGCGGTGCCTGAAGTTCCATCGGATCCGGTATTTCGTTTCAAAGACCCGTGGCCTGGTAATGCACAACGTGGTGAGATTTTGGTTGCCAATGAGGCTGACCTTTTAGCTTCTATTAGCCCTCAGTCACGTGACCGTGAATTAACTCAAGATGATGCACGACGAATTCGCGCCCATAGTTTTATTTGGCTTCGAGATTTGCGTTCTTTAGGTGGAGAAGCTGCAAGACGAACAGCTCGAAAAGTGGTGGCAGCTTGGTTTGATA
>VMCJ01000091.1 GCA_008081395.1 Rhodospirillales bacterium
GACCGTTGGCATGGATTGTTCGATTGGCAAAAACTATACCGCTCTTGCAATAGCTCAGGAAATGAAACGCCGCGAAATAAAAGTGGATTTTCGCGCGACGGGTCAAACAGGCGTGCTTATAGCGGAACGAGGCATAGCTATAGATGCCATCGTTTCGGACTTCATCGCTGGAGCAGCTGAGTGGCTATCGCCAGCGAACGATCCTGACCACTGGGATATAATAGAGGGTCAAGGTTCTCTTTTTCATGCTGCCTATGCGGGAGTAACTGTTGGATTGCTGCACGGCTCTCAGCCAGATGCCTTGATCCTGTGTCACGAGCCAACTCGAAAACATATGAGAAACTTACCGCATATGCCAATCCCAAAGCTTGAAGTAGCGTTTGAGCCTTACTTGACACTTGCCCGGCTAACCAACCCAAAGGCCCGTTTCGCTGGAGTGTCGGTCAATACATCTAATATCTCAGAAAAAGAGGCGGACCGACTTCTCTCTGAAATTGAGGATCGCTTTGGTCTTCCTGCTATTGATCCGATCCGACATGGCCCAGGCAAGATCGTAGACGAGTTGCTCAAAATATGACGATCACAGTTCAGGTAATGGAAGAGACTTTTCCCGTTCGCGGGGTCTTTCGTATAAGTCGGGGCGCAAGAACAGAAACGCGCGTTGTGACAGTAAGCGTGGATGATGGTGCAAAAGTTGGCCGAGGCGAATGCGTGCCTTACGCCCACTATGGCGAAACAATTGACTCAGTAATTGGCCAAATCAGATCAGCCAATACAGCACTTGCCAAGGGCTCCACTAGAGAGGATCTGCAAGCGATTATGCCTCCAGGAGCTGCTCGGAATGCCATTGACTGCGCTCTTTGGGATTTAGAGGCCAAGCAAACTGGTAAGCGGGTATGGGAACTCGCAGGATTAGCTGAGCCATGGATTAAAGAAACGGCCTTTACCTTGAGCCTTGATGAACCATCAGCGATGGGCCTAGCCGCTAAGGAAGCAAGCGATAGACCTCTCTTAAAAATCAAACTCGCAGGCAAAGATGATATCGAACGCGTAACAGCTATTCGTTCCAACGCGCCTAATGCCCGATTGATCGTAGACGCCAATGAGGGTTGGACACCGGAAATGGTGTTACCATTTTCGTCTAAGTTAGCTGAACTTGGCGTCTCAATGATTGAGCAACCATTGCCGGCCAACAACGATACGATCCTCGCTGAAATACCACACCCGGTTCCACTATGCGCCGATGAGAGCGCCCACACTACTGCTGATATCGAACGGCTTAAAGGCCGTTATGAAATTGTGAACATCAAATTGGATAAGACGGGAGGTCTAACAGAAGCACTTAAATTCCGCGACGCCATTTTATCTGCAAACATGGGCGTAATGGTTGGGTGCATGCTAGGCACATCCCTTGCCATGGCACCCGCTATGTTGATCGCCCAAAACGCAATGTTCATTGATTTAGATGGACCTTTATTATTGGCAGAAGACCGCAAACCAGGTCTCTGCTATACGAATGCTCAAATCGCGCCGCCTTCCACCCAATTGTGGGGTTGATTGGCGCTTCGTTACCCCAAGGAATTTTTTAATGGGTTTTAATTGTGGGATCGTTGGCCTGCCAAACGTAGGCAAGTCGACACTGTTCAATGCACTCACCGCCACAGCTGCTGCCGAAAGTGCCAACTATCCATTTTGTACTATAGAACCCAATGTCGGCCGCGTAGCTGTGCCTGATTCTAGGCTTAGTGAGTTAGCTAAGATCGCAAAATCAGCAAAGGTCATACCAACTCAGCTTGAATTTGTTGATATCGCAGGCCTGGTCCGTGGGGCCAGCCGGGGTGAAGGTCTCGGGAACCAATTCCTTGGAAATATTCGGGAAGTTGACGCCATCGCGCACGTTTTACGGTGCTTCGAAGGTGGAGACATCACACACGTGGAAGGCTCAATCGATCCCGTTCGCGACGCAGAAACTGTTGAAACCGAGCTCATGCTGGCTGACCTAGAAAGCCTCGAACGCAGATTTGATCAAGCCCGGAAACGCGGACAAACTGGTGATAAGGAAGCTCGTATTCTGGCAGACGTAATGGCGCCACTTGTAGAGGCTTTAAAGGAAGGGCGCCCAGCCCGCACTGTTAGGGAACAATTTGATTCTCACAGCCATAAAATTGCTAAAGGCCTTCAGCTTCTTACATACAAACCCGTAATGTATGTCTGCAATGTTGAGGAAGAAGCCTCGGCTACAGGCAACTCATTATCTGACCAAGTTCGAGCTAAAGCGGAAACCGAAGGTGCTGGTCATGTAGTAGTTTCAGCTGCAATTGAGGCCGAAATTTCTCAACTGGAAACGGACGAGGAGAAGCGTGAATTCCTTGAGACAATTGGCTTAGAAGAACCAGGCTTGAACCGAGTAATTCGCACTGGCTATGACCTTCTAGGTCTACTCACTTATTTCACCGCAGGCCCTAAAGAAGCACGAGCATGGACTGTGCGAGCCGGTGCAGCCGCGCCGGAGGCAGCGGGAGAGATTCACTCTGATTTTGAGCGTGGTTTTATTGCTGCAGAAACAATTAGTTTCACTGACTATATCACCCTTGGCGGGGAGCAAGCGGCCAAAGATGCTGGGAAGATGCGCCAAGAGGGACGCAATTATGTTGTTAAAGACGGCGACGTCATGCTGTTCCGTTTCAACGTATAAAATTCAAACAACTCATCTCTAGGTCACGGGAAACACTCGCAACCTGAAGTTATTTTCGTTTCGAATTACCAAAGGGTTTATGGCTCTCTGCGATAAAGTTAAAACTCTAGAAACAGAGACAGCCACTCAGCCTAATGTAATTTGGATAATCAATTATGCCATTCGCAAGATATGACGCGCCTGAATTTCTGGTAAAAATATCCTCATACTGTCAAAGCCTGAGCTCTCTCTAAAAAGCTGTTATTAACCGCACTATTGGGCCTGAAGGCTAAACGTTCATTAACTAAGGAAAGAGCAACACTTCGATTTTGTGCGCGAATAGCGGCAACAAGGGCAGTCCATTCTATCAAGTCGCGTTGAGCAATACTCCCGCCCATCCGACTTAATTCAGGCATTACACCTAGAAGGCTTTCACAAGCAGATACATAGTCATGCTTAATGAAAGAAGCCATTGCCTCCGCAATTGGTATCGCACAATCTCGGTAAGCTATTGCAAGCTCGCCTCCATTGGCAGCGGAACGTTTCATTCCTTCAAGTATTTTGTCGTAGGCTGATCTATTGTCGGCACTGAGCGCGGCAATGGCTCCATGAATTTCATTGAAAGGACTTACCATGCCTGTCAATTGCTGTTGCCAATGCTCGAACTGTGCTTCCCAGCGATCACCTGCATCACAACCCAGTGTCTGAAGTCTCCAGAGGAGTGACGTGGGATTACATAGCTGTGTACCAACTGGCTTCATAAGTGAAAGAATTTCGTTGTCGTAGAGCTTAAGCGCTTGATCAAATTCTCCTGCCTCTATGTGAAAGAGAGCCTTATGCCAGTATATATGAACTCGATTATTACATTTTTGGTCCGACCAAAACGGTAGTCGGTCGTTCATCCAACGAATGCCTTCATCTGGTCGTCCAGTCATCTCTAGAACATGCGAAACAGCATGGTGTGGCCAGTATCCATAAGGCTCTATTTCTGCCGCCTCACGAGAAACATCTTCCGCACGACCGAAATTGCCAAACTCTTCCAGTCCAAAGCCAAAAAATGACAGCATTATCCCATAGCCAGGATCATCCTTAGACCAAAAAGGAAGAGCCCTTGACGCCCTTGATGCCTCTCTAGCGAAGCGCCCAAGATACCCATCTAGACGAAGTGCACACTGGTGGGCGGCAAGATCAAATGGGTCCTCTAAAAGATGGCGATCAAGAACATCAACCGCAGACAGCCATTGCCCCGCTAATGCCAGCCGCAAGGCTATGAGATTGTGCCCCTCTCTATCGGTGAGTCTCGCCTCTTCAATGTGTTCAATGATCTCTGATGCTTTTTTTAAGTTACGGCTATCATTCGTAAGCGCCAGAATCCAAGCCTGTAAAATATCAGGCATTTGAGCCATAGGGTCTGCTTCGCGGGCCTGAGATATGCCGATATTTGGATCGCCAAAATTAAGCGTGAAAGCTCTTATTGCGTCTTCAATACACAACTGTGCTTCAGAATTAGCGTTCCAAAATTTCCGATCGGTCAATCTTACCTCCAAAACCTTTCTAAGAAACTCTATGAGGGCAGAGTTCAGCCATCCCATGCAAGGCCCGAGCAATGAACTCGTTTCTACGGGAGAGGTCTTATCTTAAAAAAGATTACCGAATTAAATTTTAGGTGTCATTCATATGCTCAGGATGATGTAAAGCCCTAAAAACAGAAGGGCCCCAAAGAAGGACTTCTTAAATGTCCGTTCTGATAATTTTTGACGAATTTTTTGACCAATAACCATACCCATCACCGCAGGAGGCAAGCCCGTTAGCGAGGATAATCCTAATTCCAAAGTCAGAAACCCTTTCTCAGCCAGAGTAAATGCGAGAGCAACTGTCGCGAGGCTGAAAAGTATTCCCATCGCTTGAACTAATGCATCGCGAGGTAGACCAGTGGAATTTAGATACAATACGCCCGGGACAACAAAAGATCCGGTCATGCCGGTGAATATCCCGTTGCAGACTCCAAAACTTGGAGCTGCCCAAAACTGGTTTTCATCTCGAATGGTCAACCCCCATCCTAGGATGCCTATCAGGGCATAGCTGGCGATAAGGAGCCCAAGAATTTTTGAGAGCCAACTCGTGTCTATTTCTGATAGGAGAATCCCACCCAACGGAACTGAAATAGTCGCTGTTAAAAAGAAGGGCCAAAGTCGTTTCAGTAGTTTTAGACCAAAACCTCCGACTACAGCTTGCCAGACATTGGTAACAAATGATGGAATCAGCAAGAGTGTCATTGCACTTGTGAGATCCATGGCAATGGTAAGAATTGCAAGACTAACCGTGGGCAGTCCAAGACCGATTACGCCTTTAACTGTTCCTGCAAGTAGGAATACCAAAATTATTATCGATAGTGTTGAGATATCCATAATGCTTTGCTTTTTCCCTAAACGAACTCCTAATTTACAAAAACAAGGTTAAAGAAGAACAGTGAAACACCAACCCTAGGTGTTTTTACAAAAACGTTTTTAGGATCCTATTCCCAAAGGCCCAAAAGTTTTTTTAAATTTCAGAAGTCTTTCGTCTTTGTTGCTTACAATAGTGTTCAAAAAAATATACGCCAAACGAAGGCAGATAAATGCTCACATGCCCCACAATTGCATTACTCACATTTGGGATGATCTGCTCTGTGCAAGTAGAACGTGTGATTGATGGTGATACATTTAAGGCAGCCTTTGGGGAAAAGACCATTTCAGTTCGGGTTGTTGGAATAAATACACCAGAGAGAGGCGAAAAGGGCTTTGTTGAAGCAACACAAGCCGCCAAAGAGTACTTCCAGGGCGCAACGGTAACACTGCACATAGGGGGTGCTAAAAGTAAGCGTAAGGGAAAGTGCGTCGGCCAAACAGTAATGGATAAGTATGGTCGAGTGTTAGCAGCAGTGAAGGACTGGCCAACCGTAATTAGTCCTTGGGACAAAGGACCATGGTGCCGCTAACTATTCACTATCCACTTCTTATGATCCAGCCAACCTCTCGGCAATTAAAACATTAGCTAATGTCATTGAAATTAATATGAGGCGCAAAGGGACTATAACCTATGACCCGCCAACCAAGGCTCAGCTGCTCCATAAATTAAAGGTATGCGGTCTCATTTTGGTTTCACGAAATAGGCTTTCAATATTATCAAAGGGGTTGCATAAGGCACTTAAGAGGGCGAACTTTAGTTTTACCTAACATTAGTTTGGTCAGGATTCTTAATGCCCCGCATCGTCGATCTTTCCGTCACAATTCAGGCTGGTCACTTTCGGTGGCCAACACAGCAAACTTTAGACAAAAGCTTTGAAGAAGGCGCATTTGTTCAAGCAACACGCATTAATGTCTCGTGTCATGCTTTCACGCATATGGATGCTCCACGCCACTTTGACCCAAAAGGTTACTCAACCGATAGTCTTCGTTTAGAACAGACTATCGGACCCGCAGCTGTAGTAGATGTATCATCTGTTGGGCCAAACGCGCCTATTCAAGAGAAACACGTCGCTGAAGCCGGAGCTCACATTCAAGAAGGCGATATTGTTCTGTTGCGCGCTGGTTGGGACAAGCATGAAAGCATTGAAAAACCAGAGTTCTGGACAAGAGCTCCTTGGGTTGAGGAAGACGCTGCAGAGTGGCTTTTTAGTCGTGGCATCAAAGCAATTGGATACGACTTTCCTCAGGATTATTGTATTCGAAACCTTGTACTAGGTGACCGAAAGCCAGCGCCTGAAGAGAACATTACTCATGAGATTCTTCTAAAGAGAGGCGTTATTATGATGGAATATCTTTGCAACATGACATCTATCAAAGGTATGCGTTGCGACGTCTTCGGACTGCCTATCAAGGTCCCTAATGCTGATGGTGCTCCAGCGCGTATTATCGCCATCGAAGAGGACTAAAATAAATGAAATTAAGTGGTTACAATATTGATATCCTTGTGACCGGATTTCCAGGCAAATCTGTTTGTCACGGTTCACTTGGCTGGAGCACCATTGTATTAATTCGCCACCGAGATCGCTTAGCTCTAATTGACGTCGGAGCATTTGGGCATCGGAAGCTCCTTTTGTCAGCATTAGAGGAGCGCAATCTATCGCCATCTGACATTACAGATGTTTTGTTAACGCATTCCCACTACGACCACGCGCTGAATTGGGTTTTATTTCCTAAAGCGAGAACAGTAATTGCAGATATTGAGATGAATTGGGCACTAGAACAGCCATGGGGAGAAACGCCAGTCCCCGAACTTTATGTGAGAGAACTGAACCTTCTACCTAGCCTAGTTCGCGCGAAGGATGGAGAAGAGGTATTTCCAGGAATAACTATGCATTTAGCGCCCGGCCATACTCCAGGCTGTGTGGCATTTAAGCTAGCTGGGGCAGAGCACGATATCATTTTTACAGGGGATGCAGCTAAAAATCGGGCTGAACTGGTTAGTCGCGATACAGATATGACCTATGACCCCATGGTGAGCGCTAATTCTATCGAGATGATTTGGAACCTCTGGACTGCTCGCGGTGGTAATATTGTGGTCCCAGGCCACGATGTTCCAATGGATCTAGACCCAGACGGCAAACCACGGTACCTCGCCAGGCGTGAGGCTGCAATTTCTGCCTGGTACGGAGATACGATCGACGAGACCACCATCATCAATCTTGTTATTGATTAAAATCTTTCCAGTCTGATCAGAAACCATCTTTTATTATTTTATCATCACTCACGTCTTGTGTGACTAAAAAGTCACACCATATCTCCTGAGACAGGGATCGCTTTACCCAAAAGGGTATGGAGTTGCCACCAAGTGGGACTCAAACAGCCGATTGCCAAAGGAGAGAAAAATGAATTTAGAGCTATACACGAACCGCTTGCGCGGCTTTCTTCAAAGCGCACAAAATTTAGCAATTCGATTAAATCACTCGCAACTCATGCCTGAACATTTGCTCAAGGCACTACTGGAAGATGATCACAACTTCTCTACCGACCTTTTAAAAAAAGCAGGTGGTGACTGCGAACGTGCAATCGGTTTACTTGATGAAGCCCTTGGCAAACTTCCACAACTTGGCAAAACTCAGCAAAGCGGCCTTAGTCTCTCAAAAGAACTTTTAGAACTCGCTGAAACTGCTGAGCAGGTTGCAGAAAAATGGGGTGACAGCTTCATTTCTGTAGAATGTATGCTGCAGGCGTTTACTGGATCCCAAAAAACGGTAACCGGTCGAATTTTGAAAGAGGTAGGATTAAACCCTGAGAAGCTCCAAAGGGCCATCTCAGGAATGCGTCAAGGTCGTACAGCTGAAAATGCTTCTGCTGAAGAGCACTACGGCGCTCTTAAAAAGTATTCACGCGATCTTACAGAGATTGCGCGCGCTGGCAGAATCGACCCTGTGATCGGTCGCGATGAGGAAATCCGACGCACAATTCAAATATTATCGCGTCGCACCAAGAATAATCCAATCTTAATTGGAGAGCCTGGCGTCGGTAAAACCGCAATCGCTGAGGGTCTTGCAATTCGCATTGTAAACGGCGACGTACCCGAAAATCTCAAAACCAAACGTCTGTTAGCCCTGGATCTAGCCGCACTTATCGCGGGTGCCAAATTTCGTGGCGAATTTGAAGAGCGTTTGAAAGCTGTCGTCCAGGAAATACAAAGCGCTAATGGTGAGTTCATTCTCTTTATTGACGAGATGCACACGCTGGTTGGTGCAGGTAAAGCTGACGGAGCAATGGACGCCTCAAACATGCTGAAGCCTGCGTTAGCAAGAGGTGAACTCCGCTGCATTGGTGCAACCACACTCGATGAATACAAGAAGAATATTGAAAAAGATGCTGCACTGGCTCGACGTTTTCAAACAGTCTTCGTAGCTGAACCATCGGTTGATGACACAGTATCAATACTACGAGGGCTTAAGGAAAAATACGAGTTACACCATGGAGTTCGTATTGCTGATACGGCAATTGTTGCCGCAGCATCTCTATCGAACCGTTATATCACTGACCGATTCTTGCCAGATAAAGCTATTGATCTAATTGATGAGGCTGCAAGCCGATTAAGGATGCAAATTGACTCCAAACCAGAAAGTTTAGATGAACTGGATAGACGAATAATCCAATTAAAAATTGAGCAAGGGGCTTTAAAGAGAGAAACTGATCTAGCCTCTGCAACTAGACTAATTAAGCTTGAAAATGAACTTTCAGAACTTGAGCGTGAGTCATCAAAACAATCGACAGTTTGGCAAGCAGAGAAGGATAGGCTTGCATCAGCTAACAGACTTAAAGAAGAGCTGGATAATGCCCGCTCTGAACTCGAGAGCGCTCAGCGGCAGAGTAACCTCGCTCGCGCTGGTGAAATTGCATATGGAATCATTCCAGAACTCGAACAAAGACTTATTAATGCTGAGGAAGCTAACGAAACCAATATACTCGCTGAATCGGTAGAGGATGATCATATCGCTGGAGTAGTATCTCGGTGGACAGGCGTTCCAGTTGAGAAGATGCTAGACGGTGAGCGCACGAAACTCCTCGAAATGGAGGCATGTCTTTCCTCACGCATCATAGGGCAGGAAGCTGCCATCAAAGCAGTTTCAGAAGCGGTCCGTCGAGCGCGCGCTGGCATTCAAGATCCAAACCGTCCAATTGGTTCATTCCTCTTTTTAGGACCAACTGGCGTCGGCAAAACAGAGCTAGCTAAGTCTTTAGCGGAATTTCTGTTCGACAACGAACAGGCGATGCAACGCATCGACATGTCTGAGTATATGGAGAAGCATTCAGTAGCTCGCCTTATTGGCTCCCCGCCCGGTTATGTGGGTCATGAGGATGGCGGATCGTTGACTGAAGCCGTTCGTAGGCGTCCATATCAAGTAATATTATTTGATGAGGTCGAAAAAGCACATCTAGACGTTTTGAACGTGCTCCTTCAGGTGTTGGATGATGGACGTCTTACCGATGGGCAAGGCCGCACGGTCGACTTCCGAAATACTCTGATTATCTTGACATCCAATCTTGGCTCGGAGCACCTAACTCATCTAGCAGAAGACCGTGATTTAAAAGCTGCATCTGAACTCGTTATGGAAACAGTTCGTCAGTCTTTCCGTCCGGAGTTCTTAAACCGACTTGACGACACACTAGTATTCCGCCCGCTCGAGCGCACAGATATGGGCGCAATCGTGAAAATCCAGCTCCAAAGACTGGAAATTCTGCTTAAGGAACGAAATATCCACTTAGATTTAGATGACAGAGCTATTGATTGGTTGGCCGAAAAAGGCTTCGACCCTTCTTACGGCGCCAGGCCTCTTAAACGAACTATTCAAAGGGATATTCAAAATCCATTGGCCTCGATGATCCTGTCCGGAGATATAGTCAATGGACAGACCGTACTTGTCTCCGCCAACCATGATGGAATAGTGATCGGAAATATCGCAGCGAATGCTGCGTAAGTATTTTTACCCTGCTAGTATAAATACTCCTGCTGGTTAGGAAAAAAGAGAACCTTCATCATGGTTGAAATATCCGCTGAAACTATCGCCTCATATCAAAGTGATGGAGCTATTTTGCTGAAGGGCATCTTTAACGACTTTGTCGAAGATGCCCGTCAGGCAATCGAGGAAAACAAGGCTAATCCCTCTTGGAGGGAGCGGACTTATCATCCCGATGATGGAAGCTCGCCATTTTTCCAGGACTATTGTGTTTGGGATAATTTTGATGGGTACAGGAAATTAGTAACCGCGTCGCCAATGGCCAAGATTGCGGCAAACCTCATGGAGTCAAAAACTGCCCGTTTTTTTCATGATCACATTTTGGTTAAGGAACCCGGGAACTCAAATGTAACTCCCTGGCACCAAGACCAGCCTTATTATCTCGTCGAAGGAATGCAATCTGCATCTTTCTGGGTCCCTCTCGATCCAGTGCCCAAGAATAGATCCATTGAGTTTGTATCTGGCTCTCATAATTGGAATAAATCATTTCGCCCTACACGATTTGATGGGACACCTCTTTTCGAAAATGATTCGTCAGATGCAGTTCCAAATATCGATAAAGAAAGGGGAAATCTTAAAATCCTGAGTTGGGCAACTGAACCTGGCGATGCAATTGTTTTCTCTTTCCGAACCCTGCACGCTGCTGCTGCTAACGCCTCATCAATTCGACGGAGAGTTATTTCGATGCGCTGGGTAGGTGATGACGCGCGTTTTGCAGCTCGTCCAGGCAAAACATCTCCTTACTTTCCTGATTTGTCGTACACACCAGGATCTCCATTTCAAGGACCAATGTTTCCATTAGTCTTTGAAGAATAGTGATATCTTTTGCCCAAACTTAGTGATTCTGAGCGCTTGCATCACTGCCCCACACTCGGCTATCCATAGAGCTTGTAACGTAGATCAGGAAAAAACCAATGGCGGCCAGAGAGGCCAAATTCGGTATTGGCGACGTAGTGCGCCACCGTCGGCATCCGTTCAGAGGTGTGGTATTCGACGTAGATCCCGTCTTCTCAAATACAGAAGAATGGTGGCTACAAATTCCGCCTGAAATGCGTCCCAGTAAAGATCAGCCCTACTATCACTTGTTCGCAGAAAATTCTGAAACAACCTACGTAGCCTACGTTTCCGAACAGAACCTACTTCCTGATGAAACTGGAGAGCCATGTAGGCACCCGCGCATCAAAGATATGTTTGAAAGCACAAATTCAGGCCGCTACGCTCTTCGCGATGCTAGATTTGCCAATTGATAACAAGCGACCCTGCTCAAGTTATTATAGTCGGGGCAGGTCCAGCTGGTTTAACTGCAGCAGCTCTGCTGGCTGAAGCAGGAGTTTACGCCACTGTTTTAGAAGCAGAATCAGAACTGCCAACGAACCTTCGTGCATCAACCTTTCATCCGCCAACACTTCAAATGCTCGAGCGTTTTGGTGTGACCGACAAGTTAGTTTCTGAAGGATTAATTGCTCCAACTTTTCAGTTCCGAGATCGCTTTGTTGGCAAGCTAGCTGAATTTGATTTTGGCGAGCTGAAAGATGTCTGCTCGCGCCCCTATCGCCTTCAATGCGAGCAATACAAACTTAACTTTGCTCTTAAAGATTATATCAGCGGCAAGGATTCCGTGGACCTTCGGTTTGGGACCAAAGTTAGGGCAGTAGAACAAACGCCAGATGGGGTTTCAGCAACTTTAAGTTCGGGCGAAAAAATCTTTGGCAAATATTTGTTAGGCTCAGATGGTGCTCGCAGTTCTGTAAGACAATCGCTGAATATCCCGTTTGAAGGTTTTACATGGCCCGAAGCATTTCTTGTGGTTTCAACCCCATTTCCTTTTGAAGAATATATGGATGACCTCTGTTGGGTAAATTATTTTGCAGATCCTGAAGAGTGGTTCTTCCTATTACGTGCTCCTGATTTTTGGCGTGTAATGTTTCCTGTAAACGCAAACGCTAATGAACAGGAAATTTTTGATCCCTCAGCTGTGCAGCGCCGACTACAACGGGTCTTTCAAACTGAGTGTGACTACGAGGTTGCGCACACCACTCTCTACCGGGTCCACCAGCGAGTAGCAAAAAAATATAAACAAGGTCGGGTTTTTTTGGCAGGAGATGCTGCTCACATAAATAATCCTTTAGGGGGGATGGGTATGAATGGTGGAATCCATGACGCATTCAACCTAGGGGAAAAGTTGGCAGCCGTAATGACAGGAACTTCTAAAACTACTGTCCTCGATGATTACGAGGCTGAACGAAGACCTATAGCCCTAGAATATGTGAACGAAATAACAATTAAGAACAAAAAAAACCTTGAGACCAAGGATCCACTGGAGCAAAGAGCTTTTCGTAAAATGTTAGAAGAAACAACTAAAGATCCAGCAAAGCGACGCTTGTATCTTCTGCGCGCCTCCATGCTAGCCAGCCTAGGCATTCAAGGTTAAACAATCATTCGAACGGTTAAATAACAGGCAAGTCACAGCCGCACCAAGGGCTGAAAGAAAAGGGTTTTTATAATGCCACGAAAGCTTTTTGGAACAGATGGCGTTAGGGGAAGGGCTAATTTAGAGCCCATGACAGCCCAAACCGCGCTAAAGCTTGCCATGGCAGCTGCTAAAGTATTTGTTCAACCTGGCAGACAGAATACAGTTGTTATTGGAAAAGATACCAGGCTTTCAGGATACATGATGGAATCCGCTATGTTGGCGGGGTTTACTGCCATGGGAATGGATGTCGTGGCTACCGGCCCCATCCCAACTCCAGCCATTGCGATGTTAACTCGATCACTAAGAGCAGACCTCGGTGTAGTCCTATCAGCATCTCATAATCCTGCCACTGACACGGGAGTCAAATTTTTTGGCCCCGATGGCTACAAACTTTCCGACGAGATCGAAGCACAAATCGAGAGTTATATAGAGTCAGCTGCAAAAGATCTTGCTCCAGCTGAGGAGCTTGGGCGAGCTCGACATCCCGAGGACCTTACTGGAAGATACGTAGAATACGCTAAAAGTGCTTTTCCCCGTGGTTTAAGATTAAACGGGCTGCGCATAGTTATCGATTGTGCGAATGGAGCAGGCTACAAAGCCGCCCCAGCTGCATTTTGGGAATTAGGTGCAGAGGTAGTTACCATTGGTAACAAACCAAACGGTACAAATATCAATGAAAACTGTGGCGCAACTAATCCGAAAACTTTGATTGAAGAGGTTCTTCGCCAACGCGCTGACTTTGGGGTGGCTCTAGATGGCGATGCAGATCGGGTGCAGCTAATAGATGAAAAAGGCTCCTTAATTGACGGTGATCAGCTGCTCGCCTTGATTTCAGACTCAGCAAAGACCGCCGGCACTCTAAGGGGAGGCGGTGTTGTCGCTACTTTAATGTCTAATCTTGGGCTTGAAAGATATTTAGAAGGTCAAGGACTGCATCTTGCACGCACTCAGATCGGTGACCGATATGTTGTTGAACATATGCGCTCACATGATTTCAATGTTGGGGGCGAACAATCAGGACACATTGTGCTTTCTGATTACACAACAACCGGGGATGGTCTGATAGCCGGACTTCAAGCAGCAGCCGCTATCCAAAAAGCAAATCAGCCGGCAAGTGAAGTACTGCATCGCTTTACTCCAATGCCTCAAATTTTGAAAAACGTACGATACCAAGGTGAAGTGCCGTTAATGCTGGCGCATGTAAAAAAAGCGATAAAGCAGGCTGAAACCCAACTTAAGCAAAGTGGGCGCCTCTTAATTAGAAAATCTGGAACAGAACCACTGATCCGGGTTATGGCAGAGGGAGAAGACCTGGAATTAATCAAAACTGTTGTTGAAGAACTCGTCAGCATCATTGAAGGAACGCAGCAGGCATGAAAGGACGAGTACTCATAATAGCGGGTTCTGATTCTGGAGGTGGCGCAGGAATTCAGGCTGATATAAAGACCGTTACCGCGTTAGGCGGTTATGCCATGACTGCAATAACAGCACTCACTGCACAGAATACTGAGGGTGTCTTTGGTGTTCATGCCCCTCCACCAAAATTCGTGGCCGATCAAATAAAAGTAGTCCTTGAGGATATCGGCGC
>VMCJ01000094.1 GCA_008081395.1 Rhodospirillales bacterium
GTTGGAAGAACGTTCTCCCCATTTGGCACTGGCCATTTGCTCTTCGCCCGCGTGTCCAACGATTATGAAAGTGCACTAGATGAAGCCGCTGATCACCTCTCAACCCGTTATAATATGAATATGAGACCTGCTGCAGAAAGATACGGTGCGATCGGTACACCTCAAGATGTAGCAGAAGCAATCCGAAATTTTTACGAAGCTGGCGTCCGCCATATCACCCTAGACATTGCAGGCGTCTATGAACGGCGTGGTGAGCAGTTAGAAAGATTTTCTTCCGACGTTTTACCTCTTCTGAGAGACCTTAGAAAATAATGAACTTCGCAAACCTGACATTACTTTAGGAAAAACAGTTGACTGCAGAGAACTAGCTTATAACCATCGCTATATCACCTTCTTTGACAGCATCCCCCTCCGCAATCTCAAGATCTTTTACCACGCCGGCGTGAGGTGCTTCGTAAGGCACTTCCATCTTCATAACTTCCATTATGAATAACATTTGACCTTCTTCGACAGTATCGCCCTCAGCCACGAGTAACTTCCAGACATTGCCATCAGTTTCTAATTCTATTTCAGTCGCCATTTTCTCGGCCCTTCTTATTATCCTGTGTCTTAAGCTTCTCTATCCCACGTAACACGACGATAAACCCCAAAAGAGGTAATCTAAAAGCGATTATGGGAAATTTTCTCCATCAACACTTAAAGCCATCTAAAGCTTTTAATTCTCTGCCAAAGATCAAACACTCTTAAGCTTGGTGTTAGTTAAAACTTTAAAAATCCTCGCCATCAACTTGATGGACCTCAACGACATAACCAGCAGGGTCGTAGAAAAAGATTTGTCGCCAACCAGTCATAGCCCAGTCACCAAAGTCAGAATAGGGAACACCCTTTTCTTCTAAACGCGCGATGAAAGCATCCATATCATCCGTCCGAAATGCGATATGTCCCCGCTCCACTGGGTTTACGGCCTGACCGGTTCGGAAACCGATCTTTAGGTCTTTTTCTGCTAAATGCATCTGGATGTTTCCATCCGTCATAAAAGAAACGGCCCCAGGATAACCTTCATCTAGTTTACGCTTTTCTGACATCCCAGGTTCATCTTTGAGATCCAAAATATCTCGGTAGAACGCGTCTAGCTCAGGCACAGAAGTATGCACCAGATTAATGTGATGAAGTTTTAATCTCATAGAAAATCCTAGCGTCTGGTCTTTTTTAGCTGAGGTTACAATACGGAAATTATCGATGAAAGAAAGCACTTAACAGTCAATTGTCAGGATAATAAAGGAGAAGCCAAATTCACATTCTTGAACGGACTAATAACGCCTTCCCCTTCCTCGAGATGCTTTTTTTCTAGCTCCTGCCGCACCAGTCGCATTGTCCATCGCAGCCTCAGCACCCTTTGGCTTAGAATTGGGTAAACGCCGTTTCTTCAAATCAACCGAAGTACTTATGGTAGGACGTGACCTCAAGCTAGCCGCATCGCCATTCTCAAGGCCAAGGTCCAATGACTGCAAACGCTTAATTTCATCTCGTAGACGCGCTGCAGTTTCGAATTCTAGATCCGCAGCCGCATCGCGCATTTGTTTCTCTAGATCTGCAATGGTTGTTTGCAAATTATGCCCAGTTAGAGGCCCATCATTGTCCAATCCTGTAGAGACTGTAAGGCTATCCCGAGCGTAAACAGTCTGAAGGATATCCGCTATTTCTTTTCTAACTGTTTCAGGTGTGATGCCATGCTCTTTGTTGTAAGCTAGTTGACGTTCTCGGCGTCGCTCCGTCTCTTCGAGCGCTCTCCCCATGCTTTCGGTTATTTTGTCAGCATATAAAATCACGCGCCCATCCACATTTCGGGCAGCACGACCAATAGTCTGTATTAAAGAAGTAGTAGACCGAAGATAACCTTCTTTATCAGCATCCAAGATTGCTACTAGGGCACATTCAGGTATGTCGAGCCCTTCTCGAAGCAAGTTTATTCCTATCAGTATATCAAACGCTCCAAGCCGGAGGTCACGAATAATTTCTATACGTTCCAGTGTTTCAACATCCGAATGCATATAACGCACACGCAATCCTGCTTCATGCATATACTCGGTTAGATCCTCCGCCATACGCTTAGTGAGGGTAGTAACAAGGACGCGTTCACCCTTAGAAGCAGCCTGTCGACATTCATCAATTAAGTCGTCAACTTGTTTATCTGTTGGCCGAATGAACGTCGGTGGATCAACTAACCCTGTAGGGCGAACGACTTGTTCTGTTACTATGCCTTGGGTCTTCTCTAATTCCCATGGACCAGGAGTTGCAGAGACATATACCGACTGCGGTCGCATCGTCTCCCATTCCTCAAACTTCAATGGCCGATTATCTACGCAAGACGGAAGCCTAAAGCCGAAATCCGATAATGTGGACTTCCGCGCAAAATCTCCTTTGTACATGCCACCAACCTGAGGAACTGTTACGTGGCTCTCATCTACAAATAGAAGGGCATCATCCGGAAGGTACTCAAAAAGTGTTGGTGGCGGGGCCCCTGCCGGGCGTCCCGTTAAATAGCGCGAATAATTTTCAATTCCGGCGCATGATCCAGTAGCAGCCATCATTTCAATATCGAAATTTGTACGCTGTTCCAGACGCTGTGCTTCGAGAAGTTTTCCGTGGCGGCCGAGCTCTTCAAGCCTTTGAGTCAACTCTTTACGAATACCCTTAATCGCCTGGTCAAGTGTGGGCTTTGGAGTGACATAATGGCTATTAGGATACACTCGCACACGCTCAAATTCGCCTGTCCGCTGACCGGTAAGAGGATCGAACTCACTTATAGATTCCAGCTCATCTCCAAAGAAGCTAAACCGCCAGGCTCTATCTTCCTGATGCGCAGGAAAAAGTTCAACTGTATCACCCCTGGCACGGAAGGCACCTCTGAAGAATGCAGCATCGTTGCGGCGGTATTGAAGCTCAACAAATTTCCTCAACAATTGCTGTCTATCAAATCGATGGCCGGTTTTTATGTCTAACGCCATCCCGGAGTAGGTTTCCACTGCTCCGATACCATATATGCAAGAAACTGAAGCAACGATGATCGTATCTCGTCGTTCCAAAAGCGCACGAGTTGCAGCGTGGCGCATCCGATCAATCTCTTCATTAATCGAGGCTTCCTTTTCAACATACGTATCAGTGCGAGGCACATACGCCTCTGGCTGATAATAGTCGTAGTAGGAAACAAAATATTCCACGGCATTATTGGGAAAGAAACTTCGCATTTCCGCATAGAGTTGAGCGGCCAGGGTCTTGTTAGGTGCTAGGACTAGTGAAGGCCGCTGCAAATGCTGAATTACTTGAGCAACCGTAAATGTTTTGCCTGAACCAGTAACACCAAGGAGCACCTGATCTCTCTCGCCCTGGTTTAATCCAGAAGTCAGCTCTTCGATTGCATTGGGTTGGTCACCCGAAGGGGCAAAATTAGAGGCAAGATCGAAAGGCTGCGCATCAGCTAACTCAAGCGGAGGACGCTCAAAACGAGTGAGATCAAGAAGAATAGGATCAGACGATGTTTTCGACATGTTTTAGAAATTAGCCTGCAGTTGCATTAGGTCCAACTAATTTTCAGCCTCTTCGGATTGATACCCTATTTTTTTAAGGTATTCACTTTTGCAATTAAAAGTGGTTAAGCCCCGCCAAATAAACAGATCCACATATTTTTAGGAGATTTATAGTAACCATGCTCTATGGAGATGGGCCTCATGTAACCAAGAAAAACAGCAACTTAATGCTTGCTGCTAGGACACAAACAGGTAACCATCTTGTTTGATACATGACATCTCTACGGCGCAAGCTATCCCATGAAATTTTTTGAGAAATTACGAAGTCTACCATCAGGTGCTCAAGGTATTATCCTGATGCTTTTTGGGGTGGGCATCATAACGATTAATGATGCATTGATGAAACTAGCTAACGAAGACCTACCTTTGGGAGAAACACTTGCGATTAGGGCCGCATTTGTTTGGATACCAATCACAATTCTAGCTTGGCGAGCTGGCGGAAAAAGTTCTCTGAAAGTTTACGATTGGAAACGGCAACTAAGTCGCGGCGGTTTATTAATCTTCTCAAGCTGGTGCTTCTTTCTAGGCCTCCAATCCCTTCCGCTAGCACAAGCTATTGCAATCTCATCGGTCGGCCCACTTTTTCTAACAATGTTGGCAGCTCCATTTCTAGCTGAGAAAGTGGGCTGGCGGAGATGGACGGCTGTTTTCGTCGGCTTTATCGGAGCAATGATCATCATCCAACCAGGTGGTGAGAGCTTTGTCTGGGCCACCCTTTTCCCACTAGGTGCCGCCCTAGCTGGCGCGGGAAGAGATGTATTGCAACGCCAAATGAGTTTAGAGCGCGAGAGCACTATCGCCATTCTTGCTGTCTCAACCACTTGCGTAGGAATTTCTGGGCTTGTAACTATTCCCTTCGCTTGGAAGACCCCAAGCTTTAGTGGTTTGTGTCTAATTGCAACCGCAGCCATCCTTCTTGGCGTTGCACATTATTTAATGATGGAAGCCTTACGACTGGCAGAGGCAGCAACGATCGCACCTATAAGATATACTAACTTTTTATGGGCAACACTCTGGGGACTTTTAATTTGGGGCGCATTGCCTGTGCCTACCACATGGTTAGGGATCAGCATAATTGCAGCATCTGGAATATATATTTTACACCGAGAGACATTAAAAATTAGACTGGACAGTAATTCTTAATAATAACACTCAAGGATACTTAAGTCCTAGTACCTATACCCAATAGCTACTCCAAAAGACCAGGCGTCCAAGTCACCCGGAGTAACCGATGTACCACCACCAAAATTTTTTGAAGCAGCCGTGTCCGCATAAATATAGTCACCACGGAAACTGACATAAAAATTTTCATCAATGTCCAAACTAACACCTAACGCGGCTGATGACGCTACTCGCCTATCGCCATCGTCAATAAAACCAATACCAATACCGATGAAGGGCTGAACGCCGTCAAGGTCAAAATCATAGTAGATATTTCCTAGATAGATCTCGGCATCAAAATCCTCTCCTCCTAGCGCAACACATGTTCCGGAGTCCGCACAAATTTGATCAGGTTCAAATGAGGTGGTTATTACCGAAACTCCCACTCGGAGGCTTGTGCCGGCAACATTTTTAATTCCAAGCTCACCTCCATAGGCCAAATTTTCTTGGTCCCACTGGATATCACCAGATGAAGCTACGCCAGCTAGGGTGCCAGACCAATTTGAATCGTAGGGCGCAATAATTCCTAAGCGCCCCTCAAAATAAGGCCTATTTTCTTGCTGAGTGGCTTCTTGTGCTCTTATTTCAAACGCTAAAACAGAAACAAAAATTCCAAAAATCGCAGCAAATGAGCGCATAAGGTTCGGTCCTACAGTTGATGAGCTGAGCCCTATCGTTGAAATAAAGACATGTTTAAATCGAATAATCAGATAGATTTTTTAGAGACTTCAGATGTTACACGAAAAGAGACATTTGTTTAAACCCTGGCTCTAAACTTTGTATTCAGGAAGGAACACAGCGCAGAACTCTGACGTCATATACAGGGTGTTCGAGGGGAGAAATCGCTGGACTTGAAGCAAACATCCAACCTTGAAAAATTAAGTCTTCGGAAGAAGTTTTAGCATCAGTTATCTCAAGGAAGGCGGCCGCCTCAGGCGGTTCTTCAGGAGGACGATTATAGCAGGTTGAAACTTTTATTATGAGCCCACCAAATTGGCTCGATTGCCCATTCATCACCCTAATTTCAGAGACGCGAGCGGTTATCTTATCTAATCCTTGAATTATAGCACCTGGCATCAATTGGTATTCCGCAACTGCCGGATTACTCAAGAAAGCAAAACCAGCGGCCCAAAATATTTTTCGCCAACTCATTGCTTGTTGTTATCGCCCTCGGCTCCAAACATAAACTTTCCTATAAGCTGTTCTAAACTCACTGGCGATTGGGTGAAGCGAATTTCGTCTCCATCCGAAAGCATTGCACTATCACCACCGGGAGTGAGCGCTAGAAACTTACCTCCTAACAAACTTTCACTGATGATTGCTGCCGAACTATCGGCTGGCAAGCTCACAGAATGGTCGATTTCCATTTCAACTAACGCGAAATAGGTTTCGCGCTCTAGCGAAAGTGATTTTACTTGTCCAACTCGGATTCCACTCATTCGGACTTCAGATCCTGCTTTGAGGCCTTCAATTCTATCAAACCGCGCTAAAACCTTGTAACCCGACACACTCCCAATATCGGCTGCCATGTAAGAAAATGCGAGGAAGCCAACAGCTGCTGCTATGACTAGCGCCCCGATAACCGTTTCAAGAGCATTTCTTCGCATTACATTCCTATTCTGGCTGCCAGGGTTCGTAATCCCCCGTCGCTGCGGCGCGCTTGCCTCCCATGTAGTCATGTCCGGGTGGCCTGTACGCCGCTGCACTTCCAGTTCGGTTCGGCTGGTGCTCTTTGGCGAAGGTGGGTGGGTTGGCCCACTCAGTCGGGATCTTATCGACTGACTTGTGTAACCAAGCATGCCATTCAGCCGGTACAGATGATGCCTCGACAGCATTCGCAAATACTACCCAGCGTTTATCTTGAGACGTATCCTTATGCCTATAATAGACGTTACCAAACGGATCATCTCCTACCCGTTCACCAAACCGCCAAGTATAAAAACGTGTACCGATTGACGTCATAAATTGTCCAACTCCAAGAGTATAAACCCGGATTTTCTCTGAATATGGCTGATGGCTCCTCCTTCGTCCAGAGCTTAGCCCTCTTGATGAATTTGCCGCTCGCGGAGCGTTACAGAAAATCGCCAACAGTCTCAATATAATTTTACCGGATTTTGTGGTTGCGCTAAATACCCCGCCCTAGTTACATACATAATGTTGCGTTTTCCACTTTGTAGAATACTATAGGTAGATTACGATTGTGGTGTCGAACATCAGACTAGCTAGATATAGGGGGCGCCGAATTATGCGCATCGAACGTAAGTTTACAAAGTCCGGGACGTCTCCATACACGGATATTCCATTTCGCTCTGCGACTAGCGAGATCCGAAATCCAAACGGTGGACTAGTGTTCAGTGCTGCTGACATCGATGTTCCAGAGAAATGGTCTCAGGTAGCAGTCGATGTGCTAGCTCAAAAATATTTCCGCAAAGCTGGCGTACCAAAACGCCTGCAAGCTGTAGTTGAAAAAGATGTCCCTTCTTTCTTACAACGCCGGCAAGCTGATACCGACGCAATGTCTCTCCTGCCAGAGGCAGATCAATTTGGCGGCGAAGATGATGCCAGGCAGGTCTTCGACCGCCTTGCTGGCGCTTGGACTTATTGGGGCTGGAAAGGCGGCTATTTCGAGTCGGAAGATGATGCAAAAGCCTTTTTCGACGAAATGCGCTACATGCTTGCCAACCAGATGGCCGCTCCCAATTCTCCACAGTGGTTTAATACTGGTCTCCATTGGGCTTATGGCATCGACGGACCGTCTCAAGGCCATTTCTATGTAGACCCAGAAACTGAGGAAATGACCGCTTCCCACTCAGCCTATGAGCGCCCTCAACCTCACGCATGCTTTATTCAATCAGTGTCAGACGATCTGGTTAATCCGGGCGGGATTATGGATCTTTGGGTTCGTGAGGCACGTCTCTTTAAATATGGATCAGGAACAGGCGCAAACTTCTCGGCTTTGCGCGGAGAGGGCGAAAACCTCTCAGGAGGCGGCAAGTCATCTGGCCTAATGAGTTTCCTTAAAATTGGAGACCGTGCCGCTGGTGCCATTAAATCTGGCGGAACAACTCGCCGTGCAGCCAAAATGGTTACGGTGGACGTGGACCACCCAGACATTGAAACATACATTAATTGGAAGGTGGTAGAGGAGCAGAAAGTAGCTGCTCTGGTTGCAGGTTCCAAACTAACACGCAAGACTTTGAATGGTATCCTCGAAGCTTGTAGTGACGCTGAGTCAGCTGGCGACGCTGCATTTGATCCAGCGGTAAATCACCCTCTTAAACTGGCTATAAAAGCTGCGCGAAGGGCTTGCGTACCTGAAAATTATATCCAACGCACAATTCAGCTTGCACGCCAGGGTGTTGAGGGCATTGATTTCAGAGAATACGACACGGATTGGGATTCAGAGGCCTATCTTACAGTTTCCGGTCAAAACTCGAATAACTCTGTTCGACTCACAAATGACTTTCTTGCAAAAGCTGAGGCCAATGATGATTGGGATCTGATTGAGCGAACAACAGGCAAAGTTTCAAAGACAATTTCTGCCAAAGACCTCATGGACAATATAAGCCATGCAGCATGGGCGTCTGCAGATCCCGGCGTGCAGTTTGATACCACAATCAACGAGTGGCACACCTGTCCAGTATCTGGGCGTATCAACGCTTCAAATCCTTGCTCAGAGTATATGTTCCTTGATGACACTGCATGTAACCTCGCCTCCATCAACTTGATGGCGTTCCGGAAGGAAGATGGGTCATTTGATATCGATGGGTTCCGTCACGCTTGCCGACTTTGGACCGTTGTGCTGGAAATCTCTGTACTGATGGCACAATTCCCGTCCGAGGAAATTGCCCTGGGCTCATACGATTTTCGTACTCTTGGCCTTGGATATGCAAATATCGGCGGCCTCCTTATGGCGGCAGGACTGCCATACGATTCAGATGAGGGCCGAGCTGCCGCAGGCGCAATTACAGCAGTGATGACAGCCGTGTCATATGAAACATCTGCTGAAATGGCATCAGAATTGGGGCCATTTCGCCGATTTGAGGAAAATAAAGCAGAGATGCTCCGGGTTATTCGTAATCACCGTAGGGCGGCGCACTCAGCAACAGACTATGAAGGACTAACAATAGCTCCGGTCGCCCTGGATTCTGCAGCGATACCATTTGCTGGTCTTGCTGAAGCTGCAAAGGAAGCCTGGGACAAAGCTTTAGAAAAAGGCGAGGCCCATGGTTATAGAAATGCACAAGCGACCGTAATAGCACCAACCGGCACGATTGGTCTGGTGATGGACTGCGACACAACCGGAATTGAGCCAGACTTTGCACTAGTAAAATTCAAAAAACTTGCTGGAGGTGGGTATTTCAAAATCATCAACCGGATGGTTCCTACTGCTCTCGCCACTCTCGGGTATACCTCCTCACAAATAGAACAGATCACTCGCTACGCGGTGGGACATGGGTCGTTGAAAGAGGCGCCTGAGGTCAACCATGAAAATCTGGGTAAATTAGGGTTCTCGGCCGAAAAATTAGAAATAGTAGAGGGTCAGCTTGCGAGCGCGTTTGATATTCGCTTCGTCTTCAACCGCTATTTGTTAGGAGATGACTTCTGTAAATCAGAATTGGGCTTTACAGATGCCCAACTGGACAGTCCAGACTTCGATATGCTTTCAGCTCTCGGGTTTTCAAAACACGCTATTGAAGCCGCCAACGAACACGTCTGCGGGACAATGACCCTTGAGGGAGCCCCTGACCTTAAAGATGAGCATTTAGCAGTATTTGATTGCGCCAATAGATGTGGAAAGAAAGGCCAGCGCTATCTTTCCGCAGATAGTCATATTCGCATGCTGGCCGCAGCCCAACCGTTCATTTCAGGAGCTATTTCCAAAACCATCAATATGGACAATGCAGCCACTGTTGAAGATTGTAAGGAAGCCTACATGCTTTCTTGGCGTCTAGGCCTTAAAGCAAATGCATTGTATCGAGATGGTTCAAAACTCTCTCAACCCTTAGCGGCGATCGCACTTGGCGACGATGACGCTGATATTGAGGAAGAGACCCTTGCGGAAAAAATTGCTGATGCGCCGAATGGTCAACGTGCACAGATGTTGGCAGAGCGCATTGTAGAACGCGTAATTGAACGCAAAGTGATTGAACGCAAGCGCCTACCTCACAGGAGAAAAGGTTATACCCAGAAAGCGAGTGTAGGCGGCCATAAAGTCTATCTTCGCACAGGAGAATACGAAGATGGGCAACTCGGTGAAATCTTTGTTGATATGCACAAAGAGGGTGCTGCGTTCCGCTCACTGATGAATAACTTTGCGATTGCTGTATCCATTGGCCTTCAATATGGGGTTCCATTAGAGGAATTTGTCGAGGCGTACACTTTCACCCGCTTTGAACCTGCAGGGATGGTAACCGGTAACGACGCAATCAAAATGTCGACCTCGATTCTAGACTATCTATTCCGAGAGTTAGCTATTTCGTACCTTGGTAGGAATGACTTATCCCATGCCGATCCAGCAGACCTAAACCCGGATAGTATGGGAGAAGGTGAAGATGAGAGCGCTCTCGACATGGATTGGCGCGAGCGCAAGGTCGACGAGCTACATCAGGAAACAATGGACGTCGTAAAACGCGTAGCATCCAAAGGGTACGTTCGTGATAATCTCGTGATTTTCACTAATGCAACAGAGAAGAAAGCCGAAAAAGCAATCGAGGAAGCAACCGAAATTGCAAAATCAAGTCTTCCTTCGCAAGGCCAAGCTGAATATGTGACTGAAGCCCGCGCAGCAGCTGCAGGAGGCGGAGTTGGAGTTGTCGCTACTGGAGATGCAGCAGTTGTTTCGGCAATCTCTGCAGGTGGAAGTAATGCAGCAGCTTCAGCGGCTATTGCCAGGCTTAAGGGCTATGAAGGTGACCCTTGCCCAGAATGCGCAAACTTTACACTGGTGCGGAATGGTGTCTGCCTAAAATGTGATAGTTGCGGCGCAACGACGGGATGCAGCTAGGCTGAAGGCAAATTCGATATGGGGGAGAGGAAGAAATATAACCTCTCCCATTGCTGGAAACACAAAAGATTTGCTGATCTCTTTAGCCTTAACCAAAAAATCCTAGCGCTACATTAGCCCATAGCTCTGGTGTATTAACGGCCGCAAAATGTCCTGTAGGCAGTTCCACGAATTCTGCCCCTTGGATGTGAGAGGCTATAGTAGCCATATCTTTTGGCGGTAATAGACTATCATCAATACCACCAATAACGAGAGTTGGAGCAACGATTTTAGACAAATTTTTGCGTTCATCCATGCCAGCTAACATTCTGTTGTGACTGGCATAACTGCCGGGGTCATTGGCAATCCATCTTGAACGATAGTTCCGAAAAGCAATTTCGTCGTCACGATATTTCGGCAAATAGGAGCGATCAAGGCTGATATCTACTTGAGCTCTCATCCCCGCCTTCTCAACGTCATCGGCTCTACTGCGCAACATATTTTCTATCCCACTACTTCCACCGATAGCTGGACTTGAAACAACTAACCGATTTACCCGTGACGGCTCCCGCGCCGCGAATGCTAAAGCCAAACCGCCCCCTAAAGCTGTACCCGCTATATCAACCGTCTCAGATATTCCCAGGCCATCAAGCAAGGCACTCAAGTCTGCAACTAGGTCGCAAACCGATAATTCTCCTCTGATCTTCTCAGATTGGCCGGCACCACGCCAGTCCCAACGCAAGATTCGACGGGTCTGCATCAATGGCATTGCACGGTCCCAGCTGGAAACGCTCCCACCTAACTCATGAATTAAGACGAGCGGTTTTTGGGCCTTTGGTCCATCCAATACATAATGCAGCTCTACACCATTGGCTTCCATCCAACTCATAACTCACCTCCAATATTTTAATGCCGTGCCTCTTAGAAATTTCAAAATACAAACCAAGAAAACATCTATGAATGCCGAGTACGAGACTTTGGTGGCTTAGCTGTTCTGGGATCTTCTGGCCAAGAGTGCTTGGGATAACGACCACGTAATTCAGCTCGCACCTGTGTATAGGAACCTGTCCAAAAACCAGGAAGGTCACGAGTAGTCTGCTGCGGACGACGCGCTGGTGATAGCAAGCGTATCAGCAAGGGTTTCCCAGATATTGTTGGATGCGAAATAACACCAAAAAGTTCCTGAATTACAACGTCTGTAGCTGGCCCGTTCGGATCACTGTAGTCAATTGTTATGGTCCGGCCATTTGAAAGCAAAACCTTATCGGGTGCTTCTATTTCGAGACGTTGGAGATCGTCCCAATTCAGAAGGCTTTTCAAGCCTTTCAAAAGGTGTTCGTTCCTAATACCACTTATGCCTTTTGCAGACCCCACAGCAATAGGCAGCCAGCTGGCAGCCGACGCCACAAGAGCTCTTTCATCCAACTTTTCAGGGAACAGAAATGAAGCCCTTGCCCGCCATGACAGCACAGCCTGAGACCAAGGCAGTATAGATAGCCCGTGGGCTTCAAACGCTTTTCTCAAACCGTCGGTTACATCTTCAAAGGTTACAGACTCGGGCTGGCTGTTAATAGTTATCCTGCCAAAGCGTTTTTCCGTTCTAACCCTAATATCACCACTGGCTTTGTCAAAAATAACTATGCGGTTATTTTTTATGTTATCTTGCATCAAGGACTCAGCATCACTCGGTTTAATAGGAGCTGCCGCCAGAATTCGTGCTCCCGCCGCATGACCCGTTCCATCTGCAATCAGAAGCCATTTTTCATTCGCAAGAGGGTCTGTTTCTTCCAACCAGGCTTGGCGACCATTAGCCATTTGATAGCGTCCTGGCACGTTCAAAGCTTTAGCAAGCCGATCAGGCCAAGCCCGAGCAAGTACAAAGCCAGCACGCTCGACATCAATTACTTCATTGGTGTGACCTAATATATCTGCCATCCTGGTTACCAGTTTTCTGGCTTCAAATAGGCGCTTACTTTTATCGCTTCCTAAGCGGGTAAGTCGTTGACGTAAGTCTATGCTTTTACCTCCAAGTCCCCTCTCTGAAATGAGCACTGCAAGGCTCACAGCAAGCAAAACTTCTTCATCTGCTTGAGAAGAAATTATCATATGTGCGAGTTTTGGGGCTGTTGGAAATAATAAGATCCGCCGACCATGCTCAGTAAGCCGGCCGTCTGCTAAAGCGCCAATTTCAGTTAATTCCATCCTTGCTGAACGAAGCGCAACGAGAGACGGAGGATCAAGCCAGGCGAGCTGATCTGGGTTTTCGACACCCCAATCAGCAAGCACGAGAGCCACAGAAGTTAAATCTGCATCTAGAATTTGTGGGACTGGAAAAGCTTTCAATCCTCGCGTCTCGGGCTCATCCCACAGACGATATGCTACACCTTTTTCTAACCTCCCAGCCCTGCCTCTTCGCTGCTCAATCGATGATAAAGTAGCCCGCTCTGTCACAAGCCGAGTTAAACCAACCGCTGGATCAAACTTTGGCACACGAGACAGACCACTATCGATGACTACACGGATATCCGGGATTGTAAGACTAGTTTCTGCAATTGCTGTCGCAAGTACTACCTTGCGGCGGCCGTCTTTTAGCTCTCTAACAGCCACATCTTGTTTAGAAACATCAAGCCCTCCATGAAGTGTAAGCAAGGCGATATCCGGGCCTAAGTTAGCCAGTCGATCTGCCACTGCAGCAATCTCACGTTGCCCCGGCAAGAATACCAAGATACCTCCCAATTGATCTCTTAGAGCAAGTTGGACTGCCGCCGCCACGGAAACTTCCAATTGGTCCTGCTGACGTCTACCAAGGTAGAACGTATCGACAGGAAACATTCGTCCCTCTGAGCGGACCACATGCCCAGCCAATA
>VMCJ01000047.1 GCA_008081395.1 Rhodospirillales bacterium
CAACCTCGGATCGGGTCGGTGCTCCCTTCTCAGTATTAAGCTGCGCTGCAGTTCGCCCTGATAATATGGAGGCAATGCTTTTTGGTGAGCAAACTCCTGACGGTTTAGTCATGCCCGGCATGCTCGCTAATGCTGATGGGGGTGTGTTGCTACTCGACGAAATTGCAGACATGCCAATAGAAGCTCAAGCTAAAATGCTTCGCTTCATTCAAGAAGGGTCCTTTACCCCAGTTGGGTCTTCACAACCGGTTAGTGTTGATATTCGTGTCATGGCATCGAGCTCTCGTGATCTTCAAAAAATGGTTCGCGAAGGCACCCTGCGTGAAGATTTGTATTTTCGATTAAACGTCGTTCCAATCAATGCTCCACCTCTTTCAGAGCGCGTGGAGGATATTCCAGCTCTCGCTGAGCATTTTATTAATTCAGCGGTAAATGATGGTCAGCAAATTCGGCGTCTTTCTGCTGGAGCTATATCTGCGCTTCAAGCACATACATGGCCAGGGAATGTTCGTCAGTTGCGCAATGTAGTAGAGTGGCTATTGATTATGGCGCCCGGTACTGCAAACGAAGAGATCGGTGTAGACGCGCTTCCACCAGATATTTTAGGCGAAGACCCTACTGCTTTGCTTGATGAGCGACGAGAAGAGTTGATGGAAATCTCACTTAAAGATGCTAGGGAGGCATTTGAACGAAGCTATCTGTCCGCGCAAATAAAACGTTTTGGGGGCAACGTGTCGCGGACAGCCAAGGCTGTAGGTATGGAGCGTTCAGCCCTTCACAGAAAGCTTAAATCATTAAATCTCGGTGAAGGAACCTAGCCGTGAGAGTTATTGTCTGTGGAGCAGGGCAGGTTGGACTAAGTATCGCAAGCCAACTGGCTTTAGAAGGAATGGACGTAGTTGTTGTTGACCACTCGGCTACACTAGCTCAGCGGTTGGGAGATAGCCTTGATGTGCAGACAGTCACAGGTCACGCATCTGATCCAAGGGTATTGAAGCAAGCTGGTGCTGAACAGACAGATATGATCATAGCTGCGACATTCTCTGATGAAGTGAATATGGTGGCGTGCCAAGTGGCACATTCCTTATTCGGCGTGCCAAAGAAGATTGCACGTGTGCGAACTCAGGGATACCTGGACGCTAATTCTCGGGCTATGTTTGCTAGGGATCACATGCCGATTGATGTAATTATTTCTCCTGAGGCAGAGGTGGCTCGAGCTGTTGTAAGACGAGTAACAGCCCCGGGAGCTTTTGATCTTATTCCTCTTATGGATGGACGAGCCCGCCTAGTTGGAGTTCGAATTGGTGATGATTGTCCGATTATTAATACTCCTTTGAGACAACTCACGGCTCTTTTCCCAGACCTTCAAATTACAACTATAGCAATAGGGCGAGGCGATAAGTATTTTGTTCCAAGCTCCGACGACCAAATATTTCCAATGGACAGAGTCTATTTTTTGGCTGCTACGGCTCATATTGACCGCGCTATGGCCGCTTTTGGTCATGAAGAACAAAGAGCTCAGCGAGTACTAATTATTGGCGGTGGCAATATTGGTCTGATGATTGCTGAGGCTCTCGATCAGGCATCCATTGCTGTTCGAATGATAGAAAAGTCGGAAGAGCAAGCTGCCCGAGCAGCAGAAGTTGCACCGAGACTTGTGGTTATTAATGGTGATGCTCTTGAGCCCGATATTCTAGAAGAGGCGGGAGTAAAGGCAGCAGATACATCGATAGCCGTTACAAATGACGACCAAAGCAACATTCTTGCTTCATTAATGGCGAAACGAGTTGGCGCAGAGCGAACAGTTGCTTTGATTAACAGGGCTTCATTTTCGACTTTAGTTAGTCCTCTAGATATTGATGTAGTTGTTAATCCTCGAGATATCACAATTAGTACCATTCTACGCCACGTGCGACGCGGCCGGGTAAGAGAAGTGCATTCGATAGGTGACGGATTTGGTGAGGTCTTAGAAATTGATGCTTTGGCAACCAGTGAAGTAGTGAATAAATCGATTTCAGAACTGCAGCTGCCGGATGGAGCAATTGTAGGTGGAATTATGCGCGATGACGAAATTGTCCTGCCGAAGCCAAGTTTAGTTATCAAAGAAGGAGATCGGGTCGTAGTATTCGCGGAAGAAGCGGCGGTTAAAAGGGTGGAAAGATTTTTTGAAGTGCGATTGGAATTTTTCTGATTAGAAAGACTAGAAATGCCACGTTCTGTTTACGTTAATGGAAGTTACTTACCTGCACAGTATGCTTCAGTTCATTATGAAGACCGAGGTTATCAGTTTGCGGACGGTGTTTATGAGGTAATCTTGGTGCGCCAAAGTGCTATCGTAGACAAAAGTCCTCATTTGGATCGCTTAGAACGCTCTCTTAAAGAGCTATCTATTTCAATGCCGATGGGACGGATGTCTCTCGAGGCTGTGATCAATGAAACACGCAGGCGTAACAATGTTGATGAGGGCTTTATCTATATTCAGGTCACCAGAGGTGTCGCGCCGAGAGACCACACTTTTCCAAGCGTTCCAATTCCTTCTCTTATTATTTCAGCCAAACGAAGGGCTTGGCCATCCATTGACTCCAAGCCTAAAGGGGGAAGTGCGATGCTTGCCCGTGATGAACGTTGGGCGAGATGTGACATAAAATCGGTTGGTCTCTTGCCGAATGTCCTAGCAAAAGAGAGAGCAAAGAAGTCAGGGGCAGTTGAGGCTATTATGGTTCGTGACGATGGAAGAGTTACAGAAGGTGGGTCATCAAACGTATGGATTGTTGATGATGATGGAGTGTTGCACACACACCCATTGGGTCCAGAGATTCTTGGTGGAGTAACGAGGGGTGTTATTAAGGAGTTAGCTGAAAAGGCACAGATATCGGTAATTGAAGAGGCTTTTGACCGAAAAGCACTGCTGGAAGCCCGCGAGATTTTTGTGACCAGCGCTACTTCTTTTGTTAAGCCAATCCTAGCTATTGACGGTGCCCAGATTGGTGATGGTGTTGTTGGGCCTGTAACTTCCAGAATATTTAGTCTTTATAATGCTCATACGCTTGCAATTTGAAAATTCGATAACATGGCGTTCGACCTAAATTAGAAGCGGTGTATAGTCCACATAATAAAAACGAGATTGTGTTCGATGGGAATGCAACAAAAATAGTGGTTGGTGAATAATGATTGGCGCAAAGTCACAGAACTTACAGGATGTGTTTCTTAATTATGTAAGGAAGCAAAAACTTCCAGTTACAGTATTTTTAATCAATGGAGTGAAGCTGCAAGGGGTCATCACTTCTTTTGATAATTTTTGTATGATGTTGCGCCGTGAAGGCCATTCTCAGCTCGTTTATAAGCATGCCATTTCAACAGTAATGCCGTCGTCTCCAGTAAATTTGCTTGAAGCAGTTGAAGTGACCGACGAGGAAAGTTGAATTGGGGCATGAATTTGTTGCGGCTCGAGATGATGCACCGGAACGGGTGATCATTGTCCGGCCTATATTGCCCGATAAAAGAGCTGGCACGGAGACTGCTGCCTCCTTAAAAGAGGCAATATCCCTAGCTGAGGGAATAGGCTTACAAGTAATATTTGCTCGCGAAACTCAAATTCCAAAACCTAAGGCTGCTACCCTGGTTGGTGAAGGGTTGATATCTGAAATCAAGCAGGAGGCTGTTTTAAAGAGAGCTTCGTTGGTAATTTTTGATGCAGCGCTCTCACCTGCACAGCAGCGAAACTTAGAGCGGGCTCTAGAGAAGAAGGTTCTAGATCGGACCGGTTTAATATTGGAAGTGTTTGGTGCGCGAGCAAGGACCAGAGAGGGTGTGCTCCAGGTTTCCTTAGCGGCACTGAGTTATCAAAGAACACGTCTAGTCCGATCATGGACCCATCTAGAAAGACAGCGAGGTGGGGCTGGGTTTACTGGAGGGCCAGGAGAGAGACAGATCGAACTTGATCGTCGGCAAATTGATAACCAGATCGATAGGATAAAAAGTCAATTAGAGGACGTCCGGAGAACGCGAACTCAACACCGCAATAACCGACAGCGCTCAAATTCAGCTACAGTGGCATTGGTAGGATATACTAACGTTGGTAAATCAACTCTTTTTAATTTCCTAACAGGAGCTGGAGTATTATCAGCAGATCAGCTGTTTGCAACGTTAGATCCAACCATGAGAGGGGTGGTTCTCCCGTCGGGTTCTAAAATCATCCTCTCGGATACTGTTGGTTTTATTGCAGAGCTCCCAACTCAGTTAGTGGAAGCATTTCGTGCCACGCTAGAAGAAGTCCTGGAGGCAGACCTAATTCTCCATGTCCATGATTTGGCTGACCCGGAGCATATTATCCAGGCAGAAGACGTAAAAATGGTATTGGCAGAATTAGGTATAGATCGCGGGTCCAAAAAGATAATAGATGTGTACAACAAAGTTGACATTGCTAACGTCAAAGATATCGATTTAGTTCAGCCAGCGATTAATTCAGGCCAAGCTATCGCGGTCTCGGCAGTGACCGGTGAGGGAGCAGAAGTTCTTCTAAGTTCTATTGATGAGGCTTTGGCAGCAAATGGTTCAGAAGTTGTAGTTCGAATTTCATGCGCTGCTGGAGACGCTTTAGCTTATCTTTACAGAACAGCGTTTAGTATAAGTTCCGAAAGTGATGGCGAGGATGTAATTGTTAGAGCCAAATTAGCTAAGTCTGATTTGGCTCGTTTTGTTAAGCAGTGGTCAGGAACAGCTATAATTGAAGCTGCGAGGTCTCCCAATTGATACCAGACATTGATTTTTCAAAAGTTCGCAAAGCTCTTAAAGAGATTTCAGACGCTGAAATTAAGCCTAAGTTGGGCGCGTTATCTCTTTCTGAAATTTCTGAAAAATCGGCAGGTGATTTTGTTACTAGTGCTGATCTTGCAGTGGAAAAATGCTTGGGTGAGAGACTACGTGATATTTTACCAGCTGCGGAAGTTCTAGGTGAGGAGGCAGTCGCCGACGGGCGTGCTGCTATAGCTTCTCTGGCCGATGATCAGCTCCATTGGGTAATCGATCCGATCGACGGGACAGGAAATTTTGCGGCCGGTTTTCCATTAACAGCTGTCATTGTATCGCTGGTTAGAGCAGATGAAATTCTTGCTGGTTGGATCCATGATCCCTTCGGCGATAGAACTTTTGAAACCTCACTTGGGGGAGGCGCCTGGTTAGAAGGGCGTCGTCTCTTATGCAATCGGCCAGAAGATTTGCGATTAATGAATGGTTCTGTTTACGGGAAAAAATTTCGTGAGCGGCACATGTTTCAGGAAACTTGGGGGAAAGGTCGAGGAAAGTTTGGAGCAATTTGGAACGCAAGATGTGTGGGCCAAGAACATATATCTCGTGTAAGCGGCCTTGCTCACTTTGGATGTTATTCTCGGTTGCTCCCTTGGGATCACGCTGCTGGCTTTTTGATGCATAAAGAGTCTGGTGGAATTGGTCGCATGATTGATGGAAGGTGTTATAGGCCATCTGATCCTTCTATTGGCGGATTACTTGCTCCAGATCTTGAGCTTTGGAACCAATTATGGACTATTTTAGTTGCTGATAGAGAGCCACCAGAACTTGAAGCTGATTGAGGAGCTAATTTTATGGCAAAGGTAGCGTTTATTGGTCTCGGGGTTATGGGATTTCCTATGGCTGGTCACCTTGCGGCAGCTGGTCACGAAGTGACGGTTTACAACCGTAATCAGGGTAAAGCTGAAGAATGGGCTAAACTGCATGGTGGTCAGGTTGCGCCAACACCAGCGGAGGCGGCAGCTCAGCAGGAGTATGTATTTTCGTGTGTTGGTGATGATCCTGATGTTATTGAGGTTACGCTGGGTAAAAGTGGCGCCTTTCAGTCCATGAGTAGTGAGACTGTGTTTGTTGATCACACAACTGCTTCTGCAGATTTAGCCAGGCAACTAGCTAGTGAAGCTTTTAAAAAAGGGTTTCATTTTTTGGACGGCCCTGTCTCTGGCGGACAGGCAGGCGCTGAAAATGGGGTGCTAACCGTCATGTGCGGCGGTGAGCAAGAAGCATTCAACAGGGCTAAGCCACTAATGGAGAGTTATGGCCGGGCAGTTACATTAATCGGTCAATCTGGTGCTGGGCAGCTGGCTAAAATGGTCAATCAGATTTGTATTGCAGGGTTGGTCCAGGGCCTGTCTGAAGGTGTCAATTTTGGCATGAAAGCAGGACTTGATATGGATGTTGTCTTAGGAGTTATTTCGAAGGGCGCTGCGCAGTCATGGCAGATGGAAAATCGTGGTTCCACCATGGTCCAGGGCGAATTTGACTTTGGTTTTGCTGTTGATTGGATGAGAAAAGACCTTCGCATTGTTCTACAGGAAGGTGAACGCAACGGAGCACGATTACCAACCACTGCATTGATTGATCAGTTTTACAAGAATGTTCAGCAGGATGGTGGTGGACGCTGGGATACTTCCAGTTTGATTCATCTTCTCAGTAAGGACTGATCTTTTTTGACCAAGTTCCAGGCCTCATCTTGAGTGGGAAGATCTACTGCCGCTGGGTCTTTGCCGTCTTGTTCCAGTTTGATCTCCATCGCTTTAAAGCGTCTTTCAAATTTATGATTTGAAGCTTCAAGAGCTGCATCGGGATCGATACCTAGTTTTCTGGCGGTGTTAATCACTGAGAAGATCAAGTCTCCAACTTCTTCAAAAAGCTCGGCTTTTCCTTCATGAACAGCCTTAATTACTTCAATCATTTCTTCTTGTGTTTTTGCAAAGGCAGAGTGCCAGTCTGGAAAATCGAAGCCAATACGTGCCGCGCGTTTTTGTAATTTAAGTGCACGTGCTTGGGGCGGTAATGTGCGCGCAATTCCATCTATGGCACTAGGTTTATTATTATTCCTAATTTTTTCCTGGCGTTCTTCGGCTTTAATTCTTTCCCAGTTTCCAGGGTTAGGTCGTTCAATAGCGCCGTTTTCATCAGGGAAGACATGTGGGTGCCTTCTATGCATCTTTGCTGTGATTGCTTCTGCTATGTCAGAAAAAGCGAATTTTCCATCTTCTTGAGCGATTTGGGCCTGAAAAACAACTTGAAGCAGGATATCCCCTAACTCATCACGAAGATCCAGATAATCTTCTCTTTCGATTGCATCCGCAGCCTCATAGGCCTCCTCTATGGTATATGGGGCTATGCTCTTATGATTTTGTTGAAGGTCCCAAGGGCATCCATCTACAGGATCACGAAGTCGGCGCATAACCTCCAGAAGTTTCCCGAGACTATCTTGAGCATTTGCAGTGCTTGATCTCATTTTTAAATTTTCCACTAGTAACAATCAGCTGAAATGAGCCATGGCAAAATTTCAACACAATCCAGTTATATCAGCATGGGCTAGAAACTATCTGCATGGATTTTGAAATTTCTTGTCCAAGACTAATGCTAATCTTGACGAAAGTAGCGGAGGGACACATGGGGTCTATGGTAAAACCTACAATATTCGCAATATTGTTGGGTGTTCTTGGGATTGCTGGAAATTCCTATGCAACAACAAAGTTGCCCCTCGAATTAAATCGCCTTGAACAAGATGGTGATGTTTGTCGCGTATATCTTTTGATCCGGAATCCCGATGCCAGCTCAATTAATATATTGAAACTTGATTTAGTTTTCTTTGATAAGAGTGAAATAATTCAAAATAGGCTGTACGTAGAGCTTGGTCCTATTCAAGGCGCTAAAACTGGCGTTCGTTTGTTTGATATTCCAAAAACTGAATGTGAGAGTTTGGGTTCTATTTTGGTGAATGATGTTGTGGAATGTCTGGGACCTAACTCAGAGGAACTCGATTGTTTGCAGCGACTGCAATTAAGTTCTAGAGCAGGAGTTGAGCTTAAGTATTGAATTCAGAGTTTTGTTGGATTTGGTGCGTCTCCATAGACGTCTTTTGGGTCAAAAACTTTTTCGGTTTCTTCAAACACAAGAGCATGCTGTTTTGAGTCGCCAACTGGGCGAGACCTGTAGAAACACGAACGATACCCGACGTGGCAACTGGCTCCGCCGCTGACATCTACTCGAAGCCAAACACAATCTTGATCGTCATCAATTCTGAACTGAACAACTTTTTGGACTAACCCGCTTGTCGCTCCTTTGTGCCATAGCGCCTGTCTGCTCCGACTCCAGTAGTGGGCCTCGCCTGTTTCAATCGTCCGAACAAGGGCTTCCTCGTTCATGTAACCATGCATCAATAGTTCACCTGATTGATAGTCGGTAGTAACCACAGGAATTAGGCCCTGATCATCGAATTTAGGCGCAAGTTCAATACCCTCTTCGACTTGTTCAATGGTTTTGCGTTCGAAAAATAATGTACTTGCCATATCTACAAATGCCTCAAACAAAGTGGCTTATCTTAAAGTAGCGCTATACATACTGTCCTATAAACAGATTTCCAAGAGATCTGATTAGATTGGAGTAAAACAACATGTCAGACGATCAAGCCAACATCAATTGTGCGAACGCAGCCCAACAGGAAATCGTTGATGAGTTTGATTTCTTTGATGATTGGGCAGATCGATACAAATACATTATTGACCTCGGGCGGGGACTTGAGCAGTTGGCGGAGGATGATCGGAATAACGACAATCTTATTCGTGGGTGTCAGTCGCGAGTTTGGCTTTTAGCTCGAGAACACGCGGGTAAGCTTAAATTTCAAGCTGCAACGGATGCTGCCATAGTAGCTGGCCTCATCGCATTAATTTTTAGGGTGTATGATGGAAGAACACCTGATGAAATCCGATCAATAGAACCTTGGTTTGTTGAAAAGATTGGTCTGAAAGATCATTTAAGTCCGACGCGTTCAAATGGATTGCATGCTATGCTTTCGAAGATTCATAGTATTGCAGAGGCATCATCATGACAGCAGATCAAATGCGTGAGCTATACAACGATCGTATCATGAAACTTGCCAATGATATTCCTTTGCAGCGTCGACTAGACTCACCTGATGTAACGGTAGAGCGTAGAAGTCCTCTATGCGGTTCTAGAATTACAGTTGACCTCAAGCTCGCCGGAGATGAAGTCATTGACTATGGGCACGTAGTTCGCGCATGCACCCTGGGTCAAGCAGCGGCTTCGATCATGGCTGGTCGAGTAATAGGTTCGGATCGAGCAACCCTGATAAGAATTGCAGAGGGAGTTCGTGATTTACTCCAGAAGGGTGATGAGAAGATTGCGGACGAATGGCCTGAGTTGCGCTATCTTGCACCAGCCCATGCTTATAAATCGCGCCATGGATCGGTTTTGCTTGCTTTTGAAGCTGTGGAGCAGGCTCTCACTGAAGCTCAAAGTAGATAGGAAATGAAGATTGACTGAGACATATGAGTTAGTTGTACGTGGTGGAACTATTGTTACACCGGGTGGTATTTCGGTTGCTGATATCGGAGTGAATAGTGGTCGGATCGTGTGCTTCGGTGCTGAGGGCTCGCTAAACGGCATTGACGTCTTTGAAGCTCATGGTCTGCACGTCCTGCCAGGAGTGATAGATACCCAGGTGCATTTTCGAGAGCCAGGTGGCGAGCATAAAGAAGACTTGGCCAGTGGTGCAGCCGCAGCGGCTATGGGGGGTGTTGTTGGTGTTTTTGAAATGCCAAATACAAACCCATCAACGGACAACGCTGCAGCCCTGCAAGACAAGTTAACTCGCGCTTCGGGACGCATGTGGGTTGATCATGCTTTTTATGTTGGTGCAACCGATCGAAATCTTGACGATTTGCATATTTTGGAAAACGAGAAAGGCTGTTCTGGCGTTAAAATTTTTATGGGTAGTTCCACCGGAGGATTGTTGTTGGAGGACGATGACAATCTGATTAAGGCGTTAAACAACGGTAGACGACGTGTTGCCGTCCATGCTGAGGACGAGCCGCGGCTCAGAGAAAGAAAAAAAATTGCTGAAAAAGAAGGGCATCCGCGAGCGCACCCTGAATGGCGTGATGTGGATACGGCATTAACGGCGACAAGGCGTTTAATTTCTGCAGCTCGTAAAACTGGCCGAAAGGTTCACGTCTTACATGTCACAACAGCAGAAGAAATGGCTTACTTAGCATCTCACAAAGACATTGCTACTGTTGAGACAACACCAAATCATCTGACACTTTCTGCACCGGATTGTTACGAGCGATTAGGAACGCGTGCACAGATGAATCCTCCAGTTAGAGAGGCCCGGCACCAGGCTGCGATCTGGCAAGCAATCAATGATGGGGTGGTGGATATTTTGGGTTCTGACCACGCACCGCATACTCTTCAGGAAAAGGCTGGAGACTATCCTGCAACTCCCTCTGGTATGCCGGGTGTTCAGACACTTGTTCCAGTAATGCTAACGCATGTTAATGCCGGAAAGCTCAGCCTAGGCCGCTTTGTTGATCTTGTTTGTTCAGGGCCCCAGCGAGCATTTGGTTTAGTTGGAAAAGGTCGAATTGCGCTAGGCTATGATGCGGACTTTACCATTGTTGACATGCAAGCGGACTGGGAAATCTCGGATGATTGGATCATGAGTAAATGTAGCTGGACCCCATATCACGGATTTAAAGCTACAGCTCGACCAATTGCTACCATAATTCGCGGCCAACAGGTGATGCGGGATAATCAACTTCTTGGACAGCCGAAAGGAGAGCCTATTCGGTTTCAAGATACTCTTGGAAGATTAGAGGGCTAGCGTGATGATTGTCGACTGCCATGCGCATTTTGCTCCTGAAGTTATGTTTGCGAAGCTAGCGAAAGTTAATGCGAAGTTTCCGAATATTGAACTCTTCTCCCAAGATGGAAAATATCGTCTTGCTTTTGCGGGAAGAGAGCCAACTCGGCCAGTAATGCCCCGTCTTCGTGAAACTCAAGAGCGGTTCGATTGGATGGATCGTGAAAAACTAGAGTTTCAGGTCTGCGGAGGTTGGCTTGACGCTTTTGGATATGAATTGCCGCCGGAAGAGGGTGAGGCTTGGGCAAGGTTTACAAACGAAACTCTACTAGAGGCAGTACAAGACGAAAAGCGTCTTTTTCCTCTTGCAACTGTACCTCTTCAAGATGGGGATTTAGCTGCACGGGTGCTTCAAGATGCAATTAAAGACGGAGCTCGTGGCGTAATGATTGGTACCCAACCAAGGGGGGTAGGGTTGGGAAAGCCAGATGGTTTAGATGATGATCATTTGAAATCATTTTGGGCGGCTGCATCTGAGCTGGAAGCAGCGGTCTTTATTCACCCCGAGTACGATACTCTTGACCAACGAGTAACAGCCTATGACATGGTAAATGCTGTTGCCCGCATAAATGACCTCACGACAGGTGTAGCTCGGATCGTGTATGGCGGTGTGCTTTCAAAAAACCCAGGAGCTAAAGTCATAGTGGCGACTGGTGGAGCAGCTCTTCCTTACGCTCTAGGGCGCATGATGCGTCACCACAATCTGCATCCTGAAGATATGGCTGACCCTCAAGAAGAATTTTCTCGACTTTATTTTGACACCATTGTCTTTGAGCCGGACACTCTCGATTACCTCGTTTCCAAAGTGGGTGCTGACAAGGTCATGCTCGGTTCGGATTGGCCATTCCCGATTGGGGATTTTGAACCTAGAAAAGTGGTTGAAGCAGCAAATTTATCTGATGCTGACCGAGCTAGTGTACTGGGCGGCAATGCCGCTCGCATTTTTGGGTTAGGAATTTAGGCGATGAGCGCAGCAGCTGAACGAATTTTCGAGCGTGGGAAGAAGCTGCTTAAGGAGATGGTTGCGTTTGACACAGTCAGCCATCGCTCAAACCTTGGGTTGATTGAGTATATTGAAGATTATCTCAATTCTAATCAAATACCTTCATACAGAGTAGTTAGTGAATGTGGTGAGAAAGCAAATCTTTTCGCCACGATTGGTCCCGAGAAAGAAGGAGGTCTGATCCTCTCAGGCCACGTGGATGTTGTGCCAGTTGAGGGGCAGGCATGGACTCATGATCCGTTCGACTTAGTCGAGCGAGATGGAAAGTTATTTGGTCGTGGCTCTTGCGATATGAAGGGTTTTGTATCTCTAGCTCTTGCTGCAGCCCCCGAATTTAAGCAGATGGATCTTTCGAGGCCTGTGCACCTAGCGATATCTTATGATGAGGAGGTAGGTTGCTTAGGCGTACGTGGTCTTATCGATGACCTTGTCAAAAAAAGCTTGCGCCCAGGTATGTGCATAGTGGGTGAGCCAACCAGCATGCAACCTGTGGTCGCTCACAAAGGCAAGTGGAGTTACAGAGCTGTCGTTACTGGCCTGGAGCGACATTCGAGTCTTGCGCCACAAGGTGTTAATGCCGTCGAGTATGCAGCAGAAGCCATAACTTTTCTAAGAAAAATGCATAGGGAGAAGATTAAAGATGGCGCGAGGGACGAAATGTTTGATCTCCCGCATACAACCATTCATGTGGGCGTTGTTAATGGTGGCTCCGCAGTGAATATCGTTCCAAATCAATGCACCTTTGACTTTGAGTTTCGCTATGTCCCTGCAGATAATCCCCAAGAAATCATGGATCGCTTTACTGCTTTCATAAAGAATGATTTGGAACCAGAAATGAAGGCCATAGATCCAAATTGTGGCTTTCAGTTGATAGAGCGCTCGGTTATCCCTGGACTGAATATTGATGCTGATGAGGATGTAGTTCGCCTGGCTAAGGCATGTGCTTCTCGCAATGATCATGGAAAGGTCGCTTATGGAACTGAGGCTGGTTTGTTCCATTCAATGGCAGATATTCCAACTGTAGTTTGCGGCCCTGGAGATATCGCACAAGCCCATAGGCCTGACGAATTCATTTCATTGGAGCAGTTAAGAAAGGGAAGTGAATTTTTTGACCGATTATTGGGGCGCTTGGCAACGCAATAAAATTAAAATAGCTCTTTGAGCTAAACGTATCTTAGAAGCTCTGTCTATGGGGTGATTAAAGGTTTTTCAAATGGTAGGGAGATTGCAGACTTATACTTAGTATTCTGACTTATTTATCCTTTACCCTTCCGCTTATAGTTAATGGAAGTTGTGATAGCATAAAAAGGCCTGTAGCTGGCGCTACAAAAAATACTTTGAATATAACCCACTCATCATCTGCAAGGTTTCGCCACGCTAATTCATTTGCCAAAACCAGAAATATGAAGAATACACACCAACGTTTGGAAAGCTTCATCCAAACAGACTCAGTTAAATGAAACTGTGACCCAAAAAACAAACGCATCACGGGAACGCCGCGGCACCAGCCTAGGAGTAAAGTTAACGACATTAAACCGTTAAAAAGACTAGGTTGTATTTTGATGAAAAGCGAATTTTCTGCCCAAAACGCTGTAATTGTTAAAACGGTGGAAATAAGCACTGAAAAAATAACAAAACGCGCTAGCCTTTTCTCTTTCAGCCACGTGAATAATAAAATAACGGCCGCCAATCCAACACTAGCAGCAGCCCCA
>VMCJ01000048.1 GCA_008081395.1 Rhodospirillales bacterium
CACGGACTGACATTCCACCGCCATATAAATTAGTCTCGCCATATAAGGTTTTTAATTCTCGACGAACCTCTTCAGAAAACCAAGATGCAATTACTCGTTCTTGCTTTGGTCTTCCTGTAATGGTCAAAGAGGATGCGCTAGAACTTGCTGCCTCAGTTTGGCTTATCCAGCCGTCTTCTGCCATTCGGCCTATTACCCAATTGCGACGCCCGACGGCGGCGGCATGCTGGCGGATTGGGTGATAATTACTGGGAGCCTTTGGCAAAGCTGCAAGATATGCAGCTTCTTCAATTGATAGATCGGTTAGTGATTTGCCGAAGTATGTCATTGCTGCCGCAGCAACGCCATACGTTCCTTCACCGAGATAAATTTCATTTAAATATAATTCAAAAATTTGCTCTTTTGTGAGCGCTCGTTCTATACGAAATGCCAGAATTGCTTCTTTAATTTTCCGCTCGTATGAAACCTCATTAGTTAAAAGAAAATTCTTGGCAACCTGTTGAGTTATTGTGGAGCCACCAACTAATCGGCGACCAGTTGCTAAATATTTTAGGTTTAGAAAAACTGCTCTTGTAAGTGCCTGAACATCAATTCCCGGATGAGTATAAAAATCCTTATCCTCTGCAGAGAGGAACGCAACTCGAACTATGTCTGGGATCTCTCCTATTGGCACGAATAGTCGATGTTCTCTTTTAAATTCGGCTAGAATCCTTCCATCACCAGCATGGACCCGTGTTGTTATCTGGGGGGTGTATTTTGCTAAAACAGCATGATCAGGAAGGTTTCTGCCATATCCCCTAACGAGAATTATGGCAAAAGAGATTGCAATCAGCGCGCCTAAAAAACCAGAAAGCAAGGTAAGTTTAAAAGCTGAAGATAAAAATGGTTTCATCTATTCTGCCAATTGCCAAGTTGTATGATCCCTTTCACACACTATTAAGGCAAGATTAGAAGGCAAAAATTTGGCAGAAATTTATTAGAGCTAATTGGTCAATGGCTAATGTAAGTGGCTCAAGCGTCAATAAATGCCATTATTCAAAGCTTTAAACTTTGTTAGTTATCATCCACACATTGGTTTCGGTTACTGTTTTCTGCTCTAAATCTTTTGATGTTGGGACTGAGTAATTAGCGATTGGTGTTTTCAGCCAATCAGGTAGGTACGTTCGACCTGGATCCCCAATAAAAACGGTTATTCCGTTTTTCACTGCTTCTAAAAGAAATTCCACCGCAATACGAGACTCTGTCCGGTCATAAAAAACGTCCCCGGCAAGAATGATGTCGAAATTATCAAGGGTAAGTTCAGACGCGTTTTGTGTGACGGTTTCTATTTTTAAGGAATTGGCCTCGCTGTTCATACTTTGGACAATTGCAGCAAAGGGATCGAGATCAACAGCAACAACCTCCTTAGATCCTGAATACGCAGCTGCCAATGAGCAGATGCCTCCACCAGCACCAAAGTCGAGTATACGTTTTTTAAAAATTAATTCAGGGTTATCTATAATAAAACGGGCAATGGCTTGCCCACCTGGCCATGCAAACGCCCAAAATGGCGGTGGTAAATTGATTGAATTGAGAGCTGTCTCTGTCGCATGCCATAACTCCGTAGACTCGTCCGCAAGCCAGAGTTTTAATTCTGGCACAAGACTTGGATGTGAAAGATTGGCGTGAGACTTTACAAAGTTTCTGATCTGCTTTGGCGTCATGCCTGAAATAACTTCGTCAAGATAATGCCTACTAACATCAGAAACCCAGCATTGCGGTTAGATTTAAAAGCCAACAGGCATTCTGCTGGTTCATTAAAATTGGTTTTTAGGCTTTGACGTATGAGGTGATAGGCAAATGGCGTTAAGAAGAGAATTAGAAGTGCCGACAGACCAGCTAGAAAACCTGCAGCGACTGTGCCAAGAATAGACAAAACATAAAATGCTGAAATCCAATATTTACTTTTAGCTTGAAAAAGACGCGCTGTGGATTTCACACCAACAAGAGCATCATCTTCCTTATCTTGATGGGCATAAATTGTATCGTAACCCAGCGTCCACATCACCCCAGCTAGATATAGAATGATTGGGGGCCATGATAATTGCTCAACGATGGCTGTCCAACCAACAAGAATTCCCCAATTAAAGGCAATGCCGAGGAAGAGTTGTGGCCACCAAGTAAAACGCTTCATAAAAGGGTAAATTGCTGCAAATGGCAGAGACGCTAGGCCTACAATTATGGTTGGTAAATTAAACTGAATGAGTACTAAGGCACCACCAAACATTAGTAGCATCATAAAGACTATTGCTTGTCGAACAGTTATGTCGCCTGCCGGAATAGGTCGAAGTGCTGTGCGAGCTATTTTTCCATCTATATTGCGATCCGCAATGTCGTTGAGTGCACATCCTGCTCCGCGCATCAAAACCGCACCAAGAGCAAAAAGGATAGCGAAGTAAATAAGCTGCCAATCCAACGACGATTGACTTGAAGCAAAAGCCAACGCTAGACCTTGCCAGCATGGAATCAGCAATAACCAAGTTCCTATAGGTCGGTCTAATCTCGCGAGGCGAATATAAGGATGCCAACTTGAAGGAAGCTGACTAAAAACGATACTTTCGTTTACGATATCAGACGCTTTATTTGCTCGCTCAATGTGCGCTGGTTTTTGAAGAGATTTATTCCCAGTCATTTTGGAGGCCTTGTATGGATCCGAAGCATAAATTGTTGATGTATCGAGGGCCGCGGTTGTTTGTCGAGAGCGAGCTTAGCTTAGGTCAGGTGATAAATCTGCATCGTGACCAGTCACGCTATTTATTAAATGTGATGCGTCGAGGAAATGGGGATCAAATACGTGTTTTCAATGGAACTGATGGAGAATGGCTAGCCAGTCTGATTCAAACGGGACGTGATAAGGCGGCGTTAAAACTTGATTTAAGAGTTCGTATTCAAAAACAGACTAATGGACCTTGGCTGGCTTTTTCAATGATTAAGCGTGGGCCAACCGAATTAATTGTCGAAAAAGCCACTGAATTAGGTGTTTCCAAACTGCTCCCAGTACGTACAAGCAGATCTAATTCGGACCGTATAAATATTGAGAGATTAGTGAGGATTGCAGTTGAGGCTTCGGAACAGAGTGAGCGACTAGATGTTCCAAAAATAAGAGAACCAGTGTCTTTACCTGATTTGATATCTAATTGGCCTAACGAACGGATATTAATTGTGGGAGATGAAACCGGATGCTCCCCTCCAATTCTGGAAAGTCTAAATAGTTATTCTAGTAATTCTTATGGCTTGCTAATTGGTCCAGAAGGTGGCTTTACTTCTGATGAGTTAGATGGTTTTTCACACATACCATTTGTCAGAAAAATTAGTCTCGGGCCGCGGATATTGCGGGCTGAGACAGCAGCTATAGCTGGCCTAGTGCTAGCTCAGGCAAAAATTGGAGATTTCAGTGCGGCTAGAGGTAGTGAGGATTAGGTATTAAGTATGGCAGCACCTCCTAGCTCGGGCGGAGACCCGATTACAACAAAAAGGCAATTAGTGGAGTGGCTTGAGGCAGGCGTCAAACCAAAAGTAGATTGGCGTGTGGGCACAGAGCATGAAAAGTTTGTGTTTGATCTGGAGAGTAAACTTCGGGCTCCTTACGAGGGAGAGAGAGGTATTGGAGCTCTTCTCAATAACTTATCTGACCGTTTTGGCTGGAGTAAAATTGAGGAGGGTGGAAACACAATAGCTCTCACGAGAGATGGCTGTAACATTACCTTAGAACCAGGCGGACAATTTGAGCTGTCTGGTGCTCCCGTCGAGACCCTTCATCAGACCTGTGCGGAAGCAAATTCTCACTTGAAAGAGTCTAGAGAAGTTTGTGCAGATCTTGGTCTTGGTATGATTGGTCTTGGATTTGATCCTACCGGAACTCAAGCTGATATGCCCTGGATGCCTAAGGGGCGATATAAAGTAATGCGGCGGTATATGCCTAAGGTTGGGACACGTGGGCTCGATATGATGACCCGAACTTGTACGATCCAGTCCAATCTTGATTTTGGAAGCGAAGCGGACATGGTTGAAAAATACCGTATCAGTTTGGCATTACAGCCACTGGCAACTGCTCTATTTGCTAATTCCCCATTTGTAGAAGGGGCACCAACGGGCAGGGTTAGCGAGCGGTCTTATGTTTGGACAGATACTGATCCTAATCGCTGCGGTATGCTTGAATTTGTTTTTGAAGATGGTTTTGGCTTTGAGAGATATGTTGATTATCTGCTCGATGTACCAATGTATTTTGCCTACCGTGATGGAAATTACGTAGACGTTGCAGGTGAGAGTTTTCGTGCGTTTATGACCGGTAACCTTCCTCAATTAAAGGGTGAAATTCCCCATATGGGGGATTGGTCTGATCATGTTACCACTGCATTTCCAGAGGTCAGGCTTAAACGCTTTTTGGAGATGAGAGGCGCTGATGGAGGGCCTTGGTCTGCTATTTGTGCACTATCGGCTTTTTGGGTCGGATTATTATATGATGATGCTGCGCAAAAGGCTGCGCTCTCTCTAATCAAAGATTGGAATTCCGAAGATAGACTGCGTCTCCGGAATGATGCCCCGTTAGTTGGACTGAAGGCTAGCATGGGTGAGCATAGTTTACAGGATATAGCTAAAGATGTTTTACGCATCGCTCGTGATGGCTTAAATTCTAGGGCATGTATTGATAGTGCAGGGGCTAATGAGGCTCACTTTCTTGATATGCTTGATGAAATTGTTGCTTCAGGAAAAACACCGGCGGATCAACTGTTATTAAGTTTCGAAGAAGAGTGGGGCCAGTCTGTTGAGCCAATATATCAGGTTCATGCTTACTGATGTTTTTAACAATACAATGTAAAAAAACTGCAATCATTCATCTCTAAACTCAAGCCTGTTCAGAGGGGGAGTGCGTATGGCAGTCCGGGTTGGTATCAATGGCTTCGGCAGAATAGGAAGGCTTGTTTTAAGATCAGGCTTTGATCTTCCAGACATGGAATGGGTAGGAATTAACGAAATATCAGGTGATGCGGCAATGTCTGCTCATCTGCTTGAATTCGATTCCGTACATGGAAGTTGGGAGAGGACTATTTCCTCTGAAAGTACTCATATAAATATCGACGGAAAAACAATTGGTTACTCTTCTTTTCCGACTATTTCTGAAGCTCCTTGGAAAGCCTGGGACTGCGATATTGTTATAGAAAGCACTGGAAAATTCAGAGATATTAGTTCCCTTAATTCTTATTTTTCCGCTGGAGTTAAAAAGGTAATTGTTGCTGCGCCCGTCAAAGAAGGAGCTCTCAACATTGTCTATGGTATCAATCATCATGAATACAAAGCTGACCAGCATAGCGTTTTAACTGCCGCTAGCTGCACCACTAACTGTTTGGCGCCAGTCGTTAAGGTAATACATGAAACTTTTGGAATAAAGCACGGTGTTATAACGACAATACATGATGTAACAAACACTCAGCGAATAGCGGATACAGGGCATAAAGATCTCCGTCGAGCGAGATCTGCACTGAATTCCCTCATTCCAACTTCTACTGGATCAGCGACCGCAATTACCATGATCTATCCAGAATTGAAGGGTAAATTAAATGGATTAGCTGTTCGTGTACCGTTACTCAATGCGTCCCTGACCGACTGTGTTTTTGAAGTTGAACGCGGAACAACTGTTGAGGAAGTCAATTCTGCTTTGAAGTCAGCCTCTGAGGGTCCCTTAAAGGGTATTTTAGGGTATGAAACACGGCCATTAGTATCCGTAGACTTCGTAAATGATCCACGGTCTGGAATTATCGATGCCCCATCCACTATGGTTGTCGATCAAACACAAGTGAAGGTGTTAGTCTGGTATGATAATGAATGGGGATACGCCAATCGTATGGCTGAGTTAACCAGCATGGTGGCTGGTTCTTTAGGAGATCCTGGTTGACAAAAAGACCAGACGGATTTGGTGCTTACATAACAGTTACTGCAGCCTATTGGGCGTTTATGCTGACTGATGGGGCATTACGTATGCTTGTGCTCCTGCATTTCCATAGCCTTGGATTTCACCCAATTCAACTTGCTTATTTGTTTCTACTGTATGAATTTATGGGCATTGTAACCAATTTATCGGCTGGATGGATTGCCGCTAGGTTTGGGCTTTCTAAAACACTTTACGGTGGTTTATTCCTTCAAATTTCTGCGCTTATGGGCTTGAGTCAACTTGATCCCACTTGGGCGGTCGGTACCTCAGTTATATTTGTAATGGCCGCCCAAGGACTATCAGGCGTAGCCAAAGACCTAACTAAGATGAGCTCTAAAAGCGCAGTGAAGTCACTTTCTCCCAACGGAGAAAATAATCAACTCTTTAAATGGGTTACTGCTCTTACCGGAAGTAAAAATGCATTTAAAGGATTTGGTTTTTTCGTGGGGGCAGCTTTACTAGCTGCTTTTGATTTTAATGTAGTCACCCTAGGAATGGCCGTCGGGCTTTTAATCATTCTACTGGGAGCCTCAATTTTTATGCCCCCAGGGCTACCAGTTGGAAATAAGCAAGCAAAATTTTCCCAGGTTTTCTCCAAGGATAGCAATATTAATCGTTTATCAGCAGCCCGTTTCTTCTTGTTTGGTGCAAGGGACGTTTGGTTTGTTGTTGGAATTCCAATTTATTTTCACGCTGTTCTTACAGGTGATTTTAACCTCACACCTCGAGAGTCATTTTTTATTGTCGGGGGAGGGATGGCTTTATGGATAGTTGGATATGGAGCTATACAAGCCGCAGCTCCGAGTCTTCTCAGAGCAAAAGACAAGCCATTAGAAATCCTTGTGAGGCTTACCTGCAAATGGGCTGGGATTCTGACTGTAATCCCAATGTTATTAGTAGGTGCTTCAATATTTGGGAATAACGGTGAGATATGGCTCTCTATTACTCTTGTATTGGGTCTAATGCTGTTCGGTGCAGTGTTTGCGCTAAATTCCGCACTTCATAGCTTTCTTATATTAGCGTTTAGTAATTCTAATCGTGTTACGATGAATGTTGGTTTCTACTATATGTCCAACGCGGCTGGGCGCCTTTTAGGGACACTGTTATCCGGACTAAGCTTCCAATTTGGAGGACTTACTTTATGTCTTGTTACTGCATTGACTATGTGTGGCTTGTCTTGGTTGATCGCTACTAGAATGACTAATCGGTTTAAATTGCAGTAATATTTAATCTCCAAGGATTTCTCAAAACCTGTGACAATTCAATGATTTAACAAAATGTATTAGGTGGTCGGTCCGGCAAGATCTAGCAAAGTCGATAAGAGTACATCTGCACCTGCAGCAATTGCCTCTGGTGAAGAATACTCCGCTTCGTTGTGACTGATGCCATCTTTACAGGGAATAAATATCATTGCAGATGGTGCAATCCGAGCCATATTTACGGCGTCATGACCAGCTCCAGACATAATATCACGCCAAGGATGACCGTGTTCGTTAGCACCGCGTCGAATGGCATCTATACATGTTTGGTCAAAATGTACTGGTTCCGAAAACCATATTTCCTCTATTTCCACGCCGCAGCCAGTATCTATGTATAAATCTTCGGCGGCTCTTCTAAACTCGCGATCCATTTTATTGAGTTCTTCGGATGTGGGGTTTCGCATATCAACAGTGAACTCAACCCGATCGGGGCATACATTTGGAGACCCTGGAAATGCCTGAAAGATGCCTACAGTACATCTACCTGCATCTCCGCGGTGTTGCATAATTGCATCAATTTTGAGAACTAGTTTAGCAGCTGCGGTTAATGCGTCTTTTCGTGAGGAGGGGGGCGTTGTGCCAGCATGCCTCGCCTCTCCAAGCACACGTGCTTTGTACCAGCGCATTGCTTGAACACCTGTTACTACTCCAATCGCTTTATCCTCACGCTCCAAGAAGGGACCTTGCTCAATATGACACTCTATAAATGCATGTACTGGGCGAGATTGCGTGGGTTCTTTCCCTACATAATCGATCTCTTTAAGCGCCTCTCCCATAGTAAAACCATCTTGGTCTTTTGTAGCTTTGGCTTCGGCTTCGCTCAGAGCTCCAGCAAAAACAGCTGATCCCATCATTGGAGGGCCAAATCTCGAGCCTTCCTCGTTTGTCCAATTAACGATTTCGATTGGACGCTCTGTTTTAATCCCTAGATCGTTCATTGTTTGGACTGCCTCTAGAGCAGCTAGCACTCCAAAAACTCCGTCAAACCGTCCTCCTGTTGGCTGCGTGTCTAGATGACTGCCGGCCAATACTGGCGGTAAAGTTTGGTTCGTGCCGGCTCGTCGAGCAAACATATTGCCCATAGTGTCAATTGAAACCGTCATGTCGGCTGCTTCGCACCACGTCTTGAATAGGTCTCGGCCCATACGATCATCGTCAGTCAGCGCTTGGCGGTTGTTACCACCAGCTACGCCGGGTCCAATCTTCGCCATCTCTAAGTGCATATTCCAAAGCCTGGACTTGTTAACACTTAGGTTACGTTGAATATCAGTCATGACGTTTGCTTGCCTCTCCCAAGTAGTGGGTATTTATAAAAATTAAATCTTCATAAGTATAAGAAGTATTATTACATAAACTCATATTTTAATTTAGTTTTTTTGAAAAATTAGCAGCTATTATGCCAGCAGGCAGTGCCACAACCCCGATACTAACTAATGCAACAACTCCTGCGCAAATCTTGCCAATTACGGTAATGGGGTAGACATCACCATAACCTACCGTAGTCAGTGTAGCCATTGCCCACCACATTGCTCTGGGAATACTTCCAAATGCCTCAGGTTGGACGTTTCCTTCGACAAAGTAGAGCAGTATTGATGATAAGAAGAGCATAAAGACTGTGACAACTAAACTTGCCGCTAACTGCGGCCAAGATGCAATTATCGATTCAGCAAACAATACAAGAGGCCTATTCCTCTGGACTAATCTTATAATCCTCAGCATACGGAAGAGCCTAATTAGCCGGAATAAAACGAGATCTTCAGCAACAAAGAAAAGGATATTAGGAAGAATAGCTAGCAAGTCTGCTATCGCTAACGGACTAAAAATGTATTTTATTTTACCTTTGAAGCCTTTGTATTTCCTTAAGCGACCACAATAACAAATTCTCAAAATGTATTCGGCAATAAATATTAAAAAAATAATAAAATCAATTGGTTGCATCCACGTCTTTAGGTGATGTCGTATATGGGGCTCCGTGTATAGAACCATCAAAGCAATCGCTATAAAAATAACGACCGATAAAGCACGTTCTAATATGGTCGACTTATCACCTTCGTCCGGAAAAAGGGACCGGGAAATGTATGCCTGCAACGTGTTCATCATTCCTAGAAACGCATTTTTAAAACTAACCTAAGTAAATTTGACTTGGAAACGCATGGAGACATCAAAGAGTGCCTTGATATGCTCACTGAATTCAAGACTTTTACAAAAATCCTTCACCTCGCATGGCTGATTTCTGTGCGAGGTTAAGGGCAGTAATCGACAATCTTGCTGATCAGCCCAGAATCTGGGGTAATCAGCGTTTTATGAATAGAAATAGACTAATTTTATTTTACACCGATTGCTCAGCAACGAATGGAGAAATATCTCTCTCGTCTAGAACCAAATGGACTAGAGCAGGCCCATCATGGGCAAGTGCTTCACTAAAGGCCCCTTTAAACTGCTCGGTTGCTTCCACACGCCATGATTTCATGCCGTAAGCTTTTGCGATTGCAGCGAAATCGGGGGCAGCTAAGCGCGTTCCATAAATACCTTCATCCCCATATCTTCGTTGCTGCGAAACCATAATTGAGCCCCAAGATCCGTTATCAGCAACTACTACTTTAATGGGGAGATCGTGAGCTACCGCTGTCATAAGCTCTTGCCCAGTCATTTGAAATCCACCATCGCCCACAAAAGCGACTATTTGTGCATTTGGCCGAGCTACAGCAGCTCCAATGGCTCCTGGGACCGCATACCCCATTGCCCCGCACATTGGCCCGGCTTGGGTACGTGGGGATCTAAATTTGTAGTAACGGTGTACCCAACGAGCAAATGTACCACTATCTGTGAGAATGGCTGCGTCATCGTTTAGCTGTTGTTGAGCTTCCTGGACACATACAGCCATGTCGACTGGTCCTTTGACTTGTATTTCACCAGGAATTGCAAACTCGAGATAGGAGGAGTGAACTTGATCCCGCCAACTGAGTCTATCCTTGGACGGCGGAGACACTGCTTCTGATAATGCGGTTAAGGTTGGACCAACGTCAGTGGGAAGTCCCAAGGTATGCGGCAACCTTGCGAGTACATCCGGATCGGGAAAGATATGAATAAACGCTTGGTCCTCGCGCACCAAACTGAATTCAAGTGAAGTGATACCATCCATACGCGCTCCGACAGCGATTATAAGATCAGCATCAGCAAATGCCTTTTCCTGCCAATTAACCCGGTTGATTTCTAAATGTCCGGCATAAGCTGGATGATCATTGTCTATTGCATCCTGTCGTCGATATGCGCTGGAGACGGCACAACCTGTTGAGTTTGCAAATTGAATTAAAGCTGACTGAGCACCTTCGTTTGTAACCATTTCACCTGCAATGACCATCGGGCGTTCTGCTTTATCAATCAAGCTCGCCGCTGCTTTAATAGCTTGTGATACCGGTGCACTAACTGCCCTGGGAATGGGTGTTGGGATTTTTGGTTCACCGGCATCCCCCTCCGTGATGTCTTTTGGCATCACGATAACTACTGGTCCAGGACGCCCACTGGTGGCAATAGCTAGTGCCCTTGCGGTAATCTCTGCAACTTGTGCAGAGTGTTCTGGCTCAAAAACCGCCTTTGCTACTGCTCCAAACATTTGATGATAGTCAATTTCTTGAAAGGCTTCACGACCTTTAGTGGCAGTAGGGACATGGCCAACAATCAAAAGCATCGGGGTCGAGTCTTGCCGTGCCGTATGAACACCAATCGAGGCGTTTGTTGCTCCAGGACCACGGCTTACAAGGCCAACTGCGGGACGGCCGGTTAACTTTCCATAAGCCTCAGTGGCGAAAGTAACTCCTGACTCATGCCTTGGGGTAATTAATCGGATGCGATTTGAGTTACGCTGTGCCGCTCTTAAGATTGGCAGGTAACTCTCTCCGGGTACAGAAAATGCAGCATCTACCCCCCATGCTAATAATGTTTCAACTAATGCTTCCCCGCCGTTCATAAAACTTATCTCCGATAAATGAGCCTAGAGATTAGGCATGACTAATTAAGCGGTAAAGATAAACATGCCTTGACGTCATCTATTTACCGTCAAATATCTCTTTTGAGGCAACATGGAAGCGTAAAGATGAAATGGGCTATCTTGGCTCTCGCCGCAATTGGTTCCGTTTTAGCGATCCTTCAAGGGGCAGGGGTCTTTCATCAAAATAGACCTGAGACTGTGAGGATTCCATACGATGACCATGCGGCTGTCGCTCAGGGCGGTATCATATATGCAAATGCATGTGCGAGCTGTCATGGCAAAAATCTTGAAGGTCAGCGTAATTGGCGTGAGCGTAAAGCCAACGGTAGGCTACCTGCTCCTCCACATAATGAGGAAGGGCATACTTGGCATCACCCTGATGGAGAACTCTTCGAGATTACAAAGTATGGGACAGCAGCTTTTGCTCCCCCTGGCTATCAAACAGATATGTTAGGCTATGAGGAATTATTGTCTGATAGGGAAATTTTGTCAGTTTTGGCTTTTATTAAGGCACAATGGCCAGCTCATATCCGCGAGCGGCATGACATACTGTCCAGGGGAAAAGGTTAACACATTCAGGGGATTTTCAACTTTTGCATCTGATTCTTATTTTTTTGGGATTTAAATAAACTGGCGTAAAACAAAAACGGTCCCTGCCTTTGCTACTAACCTAAAATTTCATTCTGATAACAAAATTTATTGATCTAGTTATTTGGTATGATGTCAAAATGGGTTGCGGCCCGTAGTGAGGTCGGTATATTTCAAATTATGAATTTTCCTGCACCTTACAAAGAATATGTTGGCCGTGTTCGACCTGAATGGATCGACTATAATGGACATATGAATGTCGCTTATTACGTAGCGGCTTTTGATGAGGCAACAGATGCATTCTACGATGCTCTTGGCCTTGGTCTCTCATACAAACAATCCTCTGATTGCTCTACATTTACGCTTGAAGGTCACATAACTTATGATCAGGAGGTAATGGAGGGAGATGAGCTTCTCTTCACAACCTACTTGCTTGATTGTGATGAAAAGCGCTTGCATTACATTCATGAGATGCACCATGCGGAAAAAGGATATCTCGCCGCCACTAACGAATTAATTGGAATTCATATCGATATGAAGACTAGGCGGTCCACTCCAATGCCAAAGGATCTTCAGGACCGACTTCAAGGTGCTCTGGCTCTTCACAGTTCGCTGCCCAAACCTCATCAGGTGGGGCGCGTTATCGGCATTCGGCGCAAAGGCTAAAGCAAATTTTAAGTCCATTCGCCACGTTTTGTAAGACACTGGCGGATAAGATCCGACGATTTGATTATGCGCACTTAAGGCTATTCATTACTGCACTCTTTGTTGGACTAGCAGCTGGCTTGCTTTCGCTGGGGTTCCGAGAATGTACAGCTTTAATTCAATGGGTGTTCTTTAAATTCACAGATGATACGCAATGGCAGCTTTTTGCTGACCTGCCCTGGTATTGGATAATCGCTGCTCCAACAGTTGGTGGCTTATTCGTCGGCATTTATGCTAAATTTACACTGCCAAATGGCCGACCAGTTGGTGTTGCGCAGGTAATGGAATCTAGTGCGTTGACGGGCGGCAAGATGTCTCTAAAGACAGGTCTGCATGGCGCGGTTGTTAACGCCGCTTCAATTGGGGCAGGAGCATCGGCTGGACGTGAAGGGCCAGTTGTACACTTGGGGGCCACTATTGGGGCATGGTTTGCCAAAGTACTGGGGCTCCCCAAAGGAAGTGCTAGGATCTTACTAGGTTCCGGCGTAGCAGCAGCAGTAGCAGCAGCATTTAATGCGCCTCTTGCAGGCGTATTTTTTGCCCTTGAAGTTGTAATTGGGCACTACGCTGTGAGTGCTTTAGCTCCCACAGTTGCAGCGTCCGTTTTAGCCACCGCTTTTACACGATCGGTTTATGGAGCCTATCCAGCTTTCCAGTTAGCTCCTTATAACCTCGGATCATATTGGGAGTATCCGGCATTCGCTCTGTTGGGCGTAATAACTGCGATGTGTGCTATCGCCTTTATGAGATCCGTCCCATTCGTTTCCAAAATTCACGATAAGTTTCGAATTCCTCAATATTTTAGACCAATGATTGGTGGCTTTTTAATTGGGCTTATTGCTCTTAGTTTTCCGCAAGTTTTGGG
>VMCJ01000005.1 GCA_008081395.1 Rhodospirillales bacterium
CATTGCCGGTAACTTGTCCTGCTACACCGGCTTTTCTCAATACCTCATTAAGGCGTTCCCGTAATGTATCCCCATCGGCGTTCAGTCTCACTGCTTGATCAGGAGTATAAACTTTTGTGAGCCCCGCAATGGCGGCGGAGAGGCTGAGAACGTTATTATTAAAAGTTCCTGCATGGCCAAAAGCGTCCTCGCGACGTGGGTCAAATCGTTCCATCGCCTTCGCGCTACCACCAAAAGCTCCAAAAGTAAGGCCGCCACCTAGGTACTTTCCGAAAGTTACCAAGTCTGGCTTTACATTCCATTTTCCATGCAGCCCACTAGGAGACAGTCGCGAGGTCATCACTTCGTCGAAAATTAAGAAAGCTCCCACCTTTTGCGTTTCTTCACGAAGCATTTTGATGAAATTGGGCTGTGCTTGGATGCAGCCACCACTGCCTGTCATTGGCTCCACAATGATTGCGGCCAACTCTTCTCCTAGTTCTTGGATTTTTGCTCTTGTGCCTTCGACATCATTATATGTGCAGAAATTCCAGGAAAATGGCACGTTCATTTGATTTCCATAGCTACCAAAACTTACAACGCTGCCGTGATAAGAGCCTTCGAAGCCAATTAGGTGCTTGCGGCCTGTGCTGGCTCTAGCTGTTGAAAGAGCAAGCAAGTTTGCTTCAGTCCCAGAATTCGTGAAGCGGACAAGGTCAACAGCTGGAAAGCGATCCTGAAAAATCCTCGCCAATGTGGCCTCACGCTCCGTGGGGCCTCCTAGTGTTATACCGCCCTCCATCGCGGATCGAATTGCATCAAGAATGTGTTGTTCACTATGGCCATAGATGCCAGCTGTTTGTTCTACTTGAAAATCTACATATTCGTGTCCGTCGATATCATGTAATCGACATCCCTCCCCTTTCGAAAGGGTAAGTGGGAAGGGGGGATAGAAAAGTACAGTCCTTGTGTTGCCTCCTGGCATGCTTTTACAAGCTTCAGCGAATGCCAATTGACTTTTGGGGTTGGCATCAGCAAATCGACTTTCAGCCTCGGAAAGGGCAGCCGCCAGATCGTAGTTTTGTCGTGAATCGGCCATCATGTTTCTCTCCCAGAATCGTTTTAATTTTTTATAAGCGATCGAGGCCTCAGTATGTCTAAGAAACATTATTTAGCGATATACTTAAAAGGCCAAACGGAGAACTTATTAGATAGCTATCAATTATAAGAGGTAGCTTTATGGCGTGAGAACGATATTCTTGAGATTCATTAAGCGCGTTTAAACGCGTGCACCACTTAGTTTGCGGCGGCCTCTTAAGTGTCCTCGTAATTATTAATTATAAGCTGGAACCAAGGAGCAGGCGCATGGCCAGCATCGAGCGCGCAAATGGTAACGAATATGAAGGTGATGATGCCGCGGGCAGAGAGCCTGTTCAGTCAGAACTCCGTCCGCGCCAAGATAAGTTAGACTTTGACTTAGCGGCAGTTTGCAGAGCTGTCTTTACTTTACATGCCAAAATTCCTTCAGACGCATTTACTGCTGAGACTTTAGGAGTTCAGCGAGAAGGTAATGCGATCCTGATACGAGATGATGGTATAGCACTTACAATTGGGTATCTCGTTACCGAAGCTACTACGGTTTCTCTTATCGATAGTGTGGGTGAAGCAAAGGCGGCTGAAGTGATTGGTTATGATCAGGCAACAGGTTTTGGTCTCGTTCGACTACGGGAACCCGTTGATGCTAAGCCAATCCCTCTAGGAATAGCATCTGAGATTCACACAGGGGCAGATGTCACTGTAGTGGCTGGGGGAGGCCCTAATTATGCGATGGCCGCTAGACTGCTTTCAAAACGTGAGTTCGCTGGCTATTGGGAATACTTATTAGATGAAGCATATTTTACAGCTCCTTTGCATCCACATTGGTCTGGAGCGGCACTGCTTTCATCAGCAGGTAACTTGGTAGGTCTGGGCTCCCTATATGTACAGGACGTGCTGCCAGCGGAAAATTCTCCAGCCGGTAATATGTTTGTTCCTACGGATCAGTTGGCAGCAATAATTGATAACCTAGTAGAAAAAGGGAATACGGGTCGGCCGGCTCGCCCTTGGCTTGGGATGTTTGTAACAGAGGCAGATGGAGCCTTGGTAATAGCGGGCATGGTCGATAGTGGGCCAGCCGCCCGTTCTAATCTGCGACTAGGGGACAATATCCTTGGCGTGGAAGGCAGCGATGTTAGTGATCTCTCTGAATTTTATCGGGCAATTTGGGAGCGTGGGCCAGCAGGGGTTAGCATACGCTTAAATGTACTAAGAGATGGCCGTCTTCGCGACATTTCAGTACGCACGGCCGATCGGAATAGCTATTTGAAGAATATGCCTGGCTAACAAAAGTTAGCGCTTTCTTGGAAATAAAAGGAGAAGTTTAGATGTCTGCATTTTATGAACTCCGTCAGTATAAGGTGCTGCCTGGAAAGATGGATGAGTGGGTTAAAATAATGGAAGAGGAAATTATTCCCTTTCAGGTTTCAAAGGGCATGGTGATTTGTGGGAGCTTCCGTGGTGAGGAAGACGACTCCTGCTACATTTGGTTGCGACGCTTTGAGAGCGAGGCTCAGCGTGAAGCGCTTTACAAGGCTGTGTATGAAACTGATTTCTGGAAGAATGAAATGGGTCCTCGTGTGCCAGACTATCTGGATAGATCCCAAGCAGTAATCACAAGGATTGTACCAACGGAAAAATCAACAGTCAGGTAAGGGCAGTTGCTGCCCATGCAATTATGAGAACCACTACCGCGAAAGGTGTGAGGAGGCGTAATATTTCTGCCTCCTTACCTATCAAGCCTAAAGCGGTCGCAACTAGAGCAATCCGCATAGGGGAAAGCATTGTATAGGCGCTTGCTACAACGTTTTGTATAGCAAGAGTATGAATTGGGTTTTCGCCAATGGCCGCTCCTAAAGCTGCCTGGAATTCCGCCAACATGCCATGGGCAGCGGCGTTTGAGCCAGTTAGCCATCCTGCCAGTGCAGCAAAGATAGGTCCAAAATATACAGATTGGGAACCTGAAATTTCTCCCAGTAATAACACTGCTTCTTTTTGTGCCCCAAGCGCAGATATTCCCTGCCCAAGCACAACGAAGCCGATAGTTACGGCGACTGGAACATAAGCAGCGCGAAAGGCTCTGCCTGAAATTTGAATTGTTTCGAAAATTGGAACGCTTTTCCAGTACGCATAACCAAGTCCAAATACAATTAGCCAGAATGATGGATGAGCAAATGGCGCAAAGGCTGGTAAATCTTCAGTGAACTCAATGATCCAGAGGCTGCGGAGTAATTCGGTAATTCCTGGGATAATACGAATTGCAACAATAAAAAGCGCGAACGCGCCAAATACGCCCGCATCTAGCGGTGCCCTGCCTTTGAGACGGTCATACGCTCCAGTAAACGCAAAGAGCGTTCCGGCCGCAAGAATTCCAGCAATATCGACAAAACCGGCAGCATTTGCTGCCCAGAGGATTCCAAGTAGTGCGGCTACGTTTCCGGCCTCACGAAGCATAGCAATAAAAGACCTTGGGCCTGGAGCCCAAAGCCAAAACAAAGCAAGGGCAGCGATTAGGACTGGAACTGATAAGAAAGTACTTTCAACGCCAAGCATGCTTAGAGAAGTGCCGGTCAGCTCAGCTGCGATAGTTGTCCCGATGGCTAGTGCCCCCCAGGGCACTAAGGAAAGAGAGAGCAAAGCAAGGGCAGCAAGGCGGACACTTGCAATTCCTTGTGCGCTCAAAACTGATACTGCAGCAACAGCACCAAGACCAAAGCCGCTTGCGCTTTCTACAAATACGCCTAGTAGGAAAATGGCGGTGAAGGACTGTTTTCGTTGATCCGAAGCACTTGCGGAGGGTTTAAAGGCGTCTGGATTTGCTTTCAGCGCCAACCGCTGAAAAATCAAACCAGTTAGGATAATAGATACTGCAAGCCAAGCTATCCAAAGACCGCGCCCCAATATGAAAAGTACATTGGCATCATCAATATTTCTCCATGTGAGAAGGAGAGCCGTGGCTGCCCCAATCAACCCAGCGTTTGCTATACTAGCACGACGAGAAGAGATCAGAATCAGTGATAAAGCTAAGGGGCTTATTGAGATGAGTAGATTATTCATTGGTTAGGGAAGACCTGCTAATCCCAGATACGTTTAAGCCACCATGCGCTGAGTTAGTTCCTCTACCGAAGGCGAATTTTCCACGGGGCCAACTAGAGACAAAGTCGCTGCACCGCTTAAAGCCTTGGCTGCAAGATTTGCAATAGATAAGCGGTCGACATCATCAACTTTGGCACGGACTTCTTCCGGTGTTACAGGTCGCCCGTGAATAATGAGTTGTTGTGCAAGCTGCTCAGCCCGTGTGGAAGTAGACTCCCTGGACATTAAAATGCTTGCGCGGAGTTGGGCTTTTGCTCGACTGGTCTCAGCCTCGGTGGGGCCATCCGCAACAGACTTCAATTCATCTATTGCTAGAGTTAGGGCCTGCCCCGCTTGTGAACCATCTGTGCCGGCGTATATCCCAAACATACCGGTGTCAGTCATCGATGACATAAAAGAATAAATGGAGTAGCAAAGACCTCGTTTTTCACGGATTTCCTGAAAAAGCCGGGAAGACATACCACCTCCGTAAAGTGCTGATAGAACGTGACCCACGTAGTAGTCTGATGCACTAAAATTTGGACCAGGGAGGCCAAAAAATACATGAGCCTGTTCGGAGGGTTTGATAATTTTTTGCTCCCCTCCATTGTATATTGCAGGTTCTGTCTCAGGCACCTCGGAGGGCTCCAAGTCACCAAAGAGTTTTTCCGCCAACGCTACTAGCTTTTCGTGATCTACCGCTCCAGCAGCTGAAACCACCATCTTATTTGGCTTATATCGAGCTGCCATGTAGTCAACGATCGCGGTGCGCGGAATTGTTCTAATAATATCTGGCGATCCTAATATGGGCCGTCCAACTGGTTGCGATGGATAAGCAGCAGCTTGGAACGCGTCGTGGGCTACGTCTTCAGGAGTGTCAGCTGCCTGACCTATCTCTTGCAAGATCACATCACGCTCGCGATCAAGCTCCGTAACGTCAAAAGTAGAGTTACGAAGGATATCAGCTAAGATATCAAGTGCTAGGCTTACATCTTCCCTTAAAACACGGGCGTAATAGGCTGTAACTTCCCGGCTGGTGTACGCATTTAGGTGGCCACCTACATCTTCAATTTCACCCGCAATGTCTACAGCACTTCGGCGTTTTGTACCCTTAAATGCCATGTGTTCCAGCAAATGTGCCACACCATTGGTTGACGCAGATTCGGCTCTAGCTCCCGTGCCGACCCAGACACCTAACGCTGTGCTCTCTACTCCATTTATCTGATCACTGGCGACGGTGAGACCATTAGAAAGTCGCGTTACATCTACCGTCATTGTAGTGACTCCACTAACTTATAAACTTCTGTCTTGACAGCGCTTGCGTCGCTGGGGAGTACCTTAAACCGCTCCTCTTTTTCATAGACTTTGGCTAATCGGTGAGGAATTTTAGGGGCTTTTTCCGTTGCTTTTAGGATTGCCTCTTTAAATTTTGCTGGATGTGCGGTGGCAGCGATTATCATAGCTACTCCGGTGTTGCTGAATTTCTTACCAGCAAGAGAGCCAATGGCGGTATGAGGATCCATGACATAGCCGGTTTTCTCATGCACTTCTCTTATTTCTGCCAGCGTCTCTTCATCGCTAAAGCGAGCAGCAGAGAAGTTTGCTCGGGCCAGGTTGAGGCGATCTTCCCCTACACTAAGTTTTCCTTCTGATCGAAACTGCTTCATGGCTGCAGCTACAGCATCACCGTCTCGATGATATAGCTCAAAAAGTAGCCTCTCAAAATTTGAGGAAACTTGAATATCCATAGAAGGTGAGAGAGTGGGCTGTACTCCCTTGATCGACATATCGTCTGATTCGAAGAAACGAGTAAGTATATCGTTAGAGTTTGACCCAATCACTAAATGTTTTATCGGTAAGCCCATGCGATGGGCGGCGTACGCCGCAAAAACGTTGCCGAAATTCCCTGTAGGGATTGAGAACGCTATTTCTCGGTCTGGTGCGCCTAAACGAACTGCTGCGTAAACATAGTAAACGATTTGGGCCATAACCCGAGCCCAGTTGATAGAATTAACGGCTGAAAGATTAACAGACTCGCGAAATTCTCCATCAGCGAAAAGCTCTTTAACAATATCTTGGCATGCATCGAAGTCGCCTTCGATAGCAATATTCTGGACATTGGGAGAGTGCACGGTCGTCATTTGCCGACGTTGGGCTTCGGAAGTCCTACCTTTAGGGTGCAGTATGCAGATTGCGATGTTGTCACGATCACGACATGCTTCGATAGCTGCTGATCCAGTATCACCAGAAGTTGCACCTACTATGGCGATTTTTTGACCGCGACGGGACAACACGTGATCAAAGAGCCGGCCGAGGAGCTGTAACGCGACGTCCTTGAAAGCTAGGGTTGGCCCATGAAACAACTCTAGTGCCCATAAATCAGAATCTAGTTGTATTAAGGGTGTTACAGAGGAATGGTCAAAGGTGGCGTAGCTATCAGTGAGAATTTGTTGGTAAACGTCTTCAGAGATCGAGTTTCCAACGAATGGCTTTGTAACCCTATAGGCAGTTTCAGCATATCCTAGTCCGCGGAGAGCCCGAAAATCATCTTTGGAAAATGAAGGCCATGTTTCTGGAACATACAAACCGCCGTCAGTAGCAAGCCCGGCCAGCAAAACACCCTCAAAATCAAGTGATGGGGCACTTCCACGTGTAGAAATATACTTCATTCGAACTCTCGAGATTTGGAGAGTTTCGTATAAAGCCTTTTTGGGCTTAGTGAAATCATTGGTTTTTTCTACATTACGAATAATTCATGCAATAGAGAGAGCCTAGTAACCTTCTCCGACCTATATAAATCTCGTCGATAAAATTTTTCTTGGCCAAAATAGGATTGTGTCAGATGAAACTGCTTCCAAAGAACCGCGCCAATATTGATCTCGCTAGACGGCTTTCAGGCATGATCGCAGTGGTTGCATTGGGTTCCTTTATGACCGCGTTAGCAGTCAGCCCCCTCATTTCTACTTTTGCTAATGCGCAGGTTGTACAACCTCAGGCGGGACCTGCTAGCTTCTCGCCTGTGGTCAAGGCAGTCGCGCCATCGGTTGTTCATATTGAAGTGAGCCAAAGAGCTGACAATGTGAATGGCCCGGCGCCAGAAAATATGCCCCCGGGCATGAAAGAGTTTTTCGAGCGATTTTTTGGAAACCGGCCTCCTTTTGATCAACAGGGCCCACAAGGACCTAGAACCGGTCTTGGGTCTGGGTTTTTTATTGATGCAGATGGTCACATCGTGACCAATAATCATGTCATTTCTGGTGCGTCAGAAATCAATGTCACAATGAAAGATGGCGTTAAATTATCTGCAAAGCTAATTGGAGCTGATACAAGAACCGACTTAGCCCTACTTAAAGTAGACCGTGAAAAACCATTTCCGTTTGTAACTTGGGGCGACAGTGACAAAGCCGAGGTCGGTGATTGGATCGTTGCTGTAGGCAACCCATTTGGACTAGATCACACGGTTACAACGGGCATTATTTCGGCTCGTGGCCGTTCAATTGGCGCTGGACCCTATGATGATTTCCTCCAGATTGATGCACCTATAAATAAGGGCAATTCTGGGGGGCCTGCCTTCGGCTTAGATGGACGGGTACTTGGCGTTAATACAGCGATATTCTCGCCCACAGGCGGGAGCGTCGGCATTGGGTTTGCTATTCCAGCAAATCTTGCACGCAATGTTATAGATCAACTCAAAGGCGGCGGCAGCGTAAAGCGAGGATGGTTGGGCGTTGCAATTCAAACTGTAACCAAAGACATTGCTGAAGGGGTTGGTCTTAAAGAGGCATATGGTGCAATCGTGTCCGCTGTAACCACGGGCGGACCAGCTGACTCAGCGGGGATCAAGGTTGGCGACGTTATTCTCGAGGTCGATGACAAAAAGATCGAAGAGATGCCAGAATTGCCCCGCTTGATTGCCGCCATACCGCCAAACAAGACGGCACGGATTAAAATATGGCGCGACAGCAAATCCCGTGTGGTCAATGTAAAATTGGGAGTATTGCCTGACGAAAAAACTCTTGCTGAAAGCGCAAATTCTAACGCGACTGAAAATACGGTGCTGGGTTTGACCTTACAAACTCTTGATTCGGATTCTCGCCGTGAAGCTGGTGTTGATAAGAGATCAGATGGAGTACTTATCACTGATATAAAAGCTGATAGTCCTCTCGCAAAAAAGGGCGTGCAGGCAGGTTCTATTCTAATGGCGGTGGCAGGTGTTTCGGTTTCTAATCCTACAGAGGCTGTAGATTTGATTAGGCAGGCTCAAAAAACAGGCCGAACTGCGGTACTTCTTTTGATTAGACAAAATGGATCTGATCGTTTTGTTGCTGCACCTTTTGGGTCAGATTAGTAAAAATATCTAAAAGAGTGGTCCATGATAGTTCCACTCCAAGCTTGGTAGGGTCTCATGCGCATTCTTGTTATCGAAGATGATAAAGAGGCTGCATCTTACATGGTCAAAGGTCTATCGGAGCATGGGCATGTCGCCGACCATGTGCACGATGCCGAGTCAGGTTTAGTTATGGCCGAAAGTGGTTATGACGTAATTGTGCTGGACCGCATGCTTCCTGGAATGGATGGTCTGCAAGCAGCTCAAAACTTGAGAGGAAATGGTTTTACCACTCCGATTCTTTTTTTATCCGCTCTTGGCGAGGTTGACGATAGAGTGACTGGACTGAAAGCCGGAGGTGATGACTACCTTGTCAAACCTTTTGCATTCTCAGAGCTGTTAGCTCGACTTGAAGCTTTGGCTCGACGACGCGGAGAAGAACCGCAAACTGAAATTTTGGTTGGAGACCTTGAGATAAACTTGCTCTCGCGTCGAGTTACCAGAGGGGGGCAACGCATCGAACTTCAACCGCGTGAGTTTAAGCTCCTAGAATTTTTAGCTAGGCATTCGGATAGGGTTGTTACAAGGACTATGCTGTTAGAGAATGTTTGGGAATATAATTTTGATCCGCAGACAAATGTGATTGACGTCCATGTAAGTAGATTGCGATCAAAGATCGACAAAGGGTTTCAGTTACCTCTGCTCCATACTGTTCGTGGAGCTGGATACCGTTTGAGTGAAAAGGGCTGAGGTGCACCTCAACTGTGCTAGGATTAATAAAATTAGTGCGGTCGACAGCTTTTCGATTGGCGTTATTTTACCTCTTGATTTTTGGAGTTTCGTCTGCGGGCCTTCTGGGTTTTGTGTTCTGGCGTAGCGCTGGATTTACCGCTGAGCAGATTGACCAAACCATCTCGGCGGAAGTGCAGGGTCTACACGAGCGTTATCGTTTGCTGGGAGTTCCCGGCCTAACTCAGGTAGTCAAAGAACGGTCAAATAGGCAAAGCCAAAGTCTTTATTATCTGGTTGATAGGCGAGGCCGTCGACTTGCTGGGAATATAGATAGCTGGCCAACTTCGAATGCAGATCAGCAGGATTGGATAGATTTTGATTATAACCATCAAGTCGGAGATGTAGCTGAGCAACGACGAGCTAGGGCTCGCGAGATTGAAATTTCTGGCGGATATAGGTTGTTGGTTGGCCGAGATGTTCAGCAGCGAGTTGCATTAGTCGAGCTCATCCAATCAGCGTTCTGGTGGGCAGGTTTTGGTATTGTTGGTCTTGGCCTTCTTGGCGGACTGTTTATCGGTAGACAGATGTTGCGGCGTATAGATGCTATGGCCGCGGCCAGTGCAGAAATCATGGCAGGAAACCTGAACCACCGGGTCCCTCATGATGGATCTGGAGACGAACTCGACCGGCTCGCTCAAAGTTTGAATTCTATGCTAGATCGTATTGAGGTTTTGATGAATGCGGTCAGGCAGGTGTCTGACAATATTGCTCATGATCTTCGCACTCCTATAAGCCGCCTTCGTGCTCGTGCTGAGGTTACATTGATGGGCGATCCAAGCCTAGAAGCTTGCCGAGAAGCGCTTGAAAAGACGCTCGAAGAAGCGGATGCCCTTCTATCAACTTTCAATGCGCTTTTGGATATAGCTCGACTTGAAGGTGGCGCTTCAGGTCCTAGAGACCCTGTGAATCTTAATGAAGTTATAGCTGACGTTGTGGACCTTTACGAACCGGTTGCTGAAGATGCTCAAATTACCTTGGAGGTGCTTCCCGCGGTTGGCTCTACCACTGTAAAAGGTGACCGAAGGTTACTGTCGCAGGCAATAGCTAACTTAGTAGACAATGCGTTAAAATATACAGGATCGCGTGGTCGAGTTTGGTTGAAAGCAGAGCAGTCTGGAAAGCAAGCTATTCTGACCATTGGTGATAATGGACCGGGCGTTCCAGCACTGGAAAGAGATAGAATATTTGATCGCTTTGTGCGACTAGACTCAGATAGAAGTAAGCCTGGAAATGGACTTGGTTTATCGTTGGTGCGCGCCGTGGCTGTGATGCACGGCGCAGAGTTAAAGGTTGACGATGGTCATCCAGGCCTCGTGGTATCTATTATTCTAGAAAGAGCTTCCGAAGTAGAAGTGCAGTGAACTTCGATCAGAGGCCTAACATCCTCTTTGCTATAATATTGTGCTGGATTTCATTTGAGCCTGCAAAAATCGAATGCTTTCGATTGTTAAGGTATTGTGGGGATAAAGCGTTTGCATAGTCTGGTCCAATTGGTTCCTCATTCCAGCGGTCGTCTACCAGCGCATCTTTAATATAAGGTTGGCCATAGTACCCAACGGCCTCCATTTTCAACTCCGACAGACGTTGCAGTATCTCTGTTCTTCGGATTTTAATCATTGAGGCCTCAAAACCCATTTCCCGGTCTGCAGACACTGCTGCGAGAAGCCTCATCATTTGAACCTCAAGAGCCATTAGCTCAATTTCAGACTCTGACACCTTTCGACGGAAGCTCTCGTCATCCCATAGTTTGCCGCCCATACCATCATCTTGTTCGCGTGCAATGTCTTTGAGTTGAGTGAGCAGCTTTTTTACGCTACCCAAAGCTCCGCCACCCATCCGTTCATGGCCAAGTAAATACTTTGCCACTGTCCAGCCATCATCAACATTACCAATAACATTGGATGCTGGCACACGAACATTATCAAAAAAGACTTCATTCACTTCATGTCCGCCTTCAATGGTAATGAGAGGCTTTATGCTCACACCAGGCGTAGACATATCGACAAGAATAAATGTTATACCTTCTTGTCGTTTTCCAGTGTTAGAGGTTCGAACTAAGCAAAAGATCCAGTCCGCCATATGGGCTGATGTAGTCCATGTTTTTTGCCCATTTAGAACAAAATCATCACCGTTTCTCTCTGCCTTCATCTTTAGGGATGCGAGGTCAGAGCCGGAACCTGGTTCTGAATACCCCTGGCAGAAAATTATTTCCCCAGATGCAATTTTTGGAAGGAAATAATCCTTCTGTTTGTCAGTTCCAAACCTCATCAGAACTGGACCGCACATGGTTATGCCAAACATGATCAATCTAGGCGCTCCAGCAAGAGACGCCTCTTCGTCATAAATATATTTTTGGTTTGTAGACCAGCCTGGCCCACCCCAGCTTTCAGGCCAGTTGGGTGTAATCCAACCTTTTTTAAATAGAGCTCGATGCCAAGCCATTATTTCTTCACGGTTAACATGGTGTCCATTAAGTACTTTATGGGCGACGTTTACGGGAAGGTTTTCCGTCAGGAAGCTCCTCACTTCTTCGCGGAAGGCTTCATCTTCTTTTGAGAATGACATATCCATCGAATCGAGATTCCTTCTTTCCGTTCACTGCATTTTCGTCTGTTAACCAGAATGCTTAAAAGGTAAGTTGGTAATGCTATTTGGACAAGCTGCTGAGGAAGCGCGTTTATGTCTCACAAACCATATCGGTTATACATGACCCCAACTTCACCATTCGCCCGAAAGTGCCGAATGGTGATTTATGAATGTGGCCTTCAAGACCAGGTGGAGGAATTTGATGCCCGGGTTCGTACTGAAGAAAATGAAGTTCTTGAAGTTAGCCCTCTTGGAAAAGTGCCAACTCTTACCGGGCCAAATGGTCTAACCCTCGTTGACTCTACTTTAATTTCTGAATTTTTAGATAAAATTGGTGGTTCACCGATACTGCACGGTGCAACGGATCAGGATAGATGGATGCGAGCTCCAGAATGGGCTTTGGCCGAAGGCTTACTGGAATCTCTTGCATGGCGAACTCGAGAATTTAGGCGACCAGAGGATGAGCGTTCACCAAGTTTTATAGATTATGAGGGCGCTCGACAGAGAAGAATTTATGATTGGCTAGAAATGTCACCGCCCAATCAAGGCGCTCGAGACATATCTCATATAGGGTTTGTTATTGCTTTAGATTATGCCCTCTATAGATTTCCAAATGAGGATTGGCGTCCGTCAAGACCGTCTCTAACTAAGTGGTTCGAAATCGAGGCGGGCCGTCCGTCATTTCAAGCAACTTTGCTACCTACAAAGGTTTGATGAATTTTTCTTTGGTTTAATGGGGTTTTAACTTTCTAAGCCTATAAAGATTCTTCTTGCTTCGACGAAATACTCACCTATTTTATCCGATGGTAGTGTCGCTTTTTGAGGAAAGTGACTGCGTATTATAAAGTAGAGGCGTTAAGAGAAGCTAAAGTTACTTTAATAGTAGATGGCAATCAGCTTGTGGTTAGTATGATTGCCGCAGTTTTCCTCATAAAATAAGCGTACTGTATTGTGAGTGCCTTGTAGGCTTGAGCAGTTGGGCGTAACCGCGCGTTCCCGCCGTGCGCAGAGAGTAGGGTTTTGGCAGGTTTTAAAGGAATAGTTTCGGGCCGGGGGCTTAAACCCATTAATTAAAGAAAGTTGGAATAGAAATGTCTTTTGAGGATGATCAGCAGGAGCCGACTGCGGTTGATGTGGATGTAACCGTAAAATGGTTTAATGGTATTAAGGGATATGGCTTTGTTACCACCCCAGATGGTGATGATGCCTTTATGCATGTCACATCACTTCAAGCACTAGGTCGGAACAGCATTCCTCCAGAATCTCGAGTTAAATGTGATCTCGGGCCAGGGCGTCGAGGATTACAGGTTTTAACTGTAAAAGAAATCTTAGAGCTTGGCGAAGAACCTCCACCACGTGCTCCTCGCTCTGGTGGCTTTGGTGGTGATCGTGGCGGTTTCCGCGGCGGTGACCGTGGTGGCCGTGGTGGCTACGGCGGCGGTGACCGCGGTGGCTATGGCGGTGGTGACCGTGATGAT
>VMCJ01000113.1 GCA_008081395.1 Rhodospirillales bacterium
GCGCTCTTGATTTAGATCAAGCCCAATAACCTCGTGATTTTGAGACAGTAAAACGGCATTAGATAAGCCTACATACCCTAAGCCAGCCACTGCTATTCTCATCATCGAGCCTCTCTTTTGGGGTAGAAAAATAACTTCTTTTATGTTGATTAACTAGGCTGAGGAGAGTGGCTTTTTTTTGCAATGCTTTCATCTCAAAAGTTAAATTGGGTGTGGACTGCAAAGCCACAAATTTTAGTCAACCTTTTTTAACTGTGGTCTTCCCTTGCAGTCTTGAATGTGAAGGTTCAACATTCTGCTTATGTTAAGAATGGCTTTTGATATTGGCGGAACTTTCACTGATTTTGTGCTGGCAGCCAATGGTGAATCCCCTCGTTTCCTCAAGCTGCCTACGACCCCGGACGACCCTGCAAAAGCGGTAGAAGAAGGCTTCGATATGCTTTTGCGGGAAGTTGGACAAAGCGGGAAAGACCTTGAGGCGGTATTACACGCAACAACGATCGCAACAAATGCCATAATAGAGAGAAAAGGCGCACCGACCGCCCTTGTAACAACCGAAGGGTTCAAAGATGTATTAATCATAGGCCGTCAGAAGCGCTATGAAACCTATGATTTATATATGGAAAAACCACCAGCTCTTGTGGCTCGTCGGTCAATATTTGAGGTTTCAGAGCGGATAGATCATCGTGGTACGGTATTGAAGTCAGTAGACCAAGCAGCTCTAAAAGAGTTAGTAAATTCAATAAAAAATGGTGGATACAGTTCGATAGCCGTTGCTTTACTGCATGCGTACGCAAATCCTGATCATGAAAAGCAGGTGGAATGCGTTCTAAAAGAATCCCTGCCAGGAATTCCAATAACTTTGGCTTCCTCGTTGTCTCCTAAATTTCGAGAATATGAGAGAACCTCAACCGCAGTTGCTAACGCATATATTAGGCCAATCGTTTCTTCTTATATTGACCGGCTTGAAGGAACTCTTTCAGGCAAAGGCTTCCATCAATCCATGTTTGTTATGCAGTCTGCTGGCGGGCTTATATCGCCGGACATTGTAAAGGAAGAGCCAATTCGGATTGTTGAATCTGGTCCTGCTGCAGGGGTGCTAATGGCAGGAATAATTGGATCAGAGGCTGGTATTAATCACGTCATCTCTTTCGATATGGGTGGTACTACAGCCAAGCTTGGGGCTGTAGATGGAGGTGTTCCGGCTGTATTGCCAACTTTTGAAGTTGATCCAATCCGCTATAAGGCAGGCTCAGGACTTCCAATCAATGTCCCTTCCGTTGAGCTTTTGGAGATAGGTGCAGGTGGTGGTTCCATTGCCAGAGTGGATCTTGGTGTTATTCACGTGGGCCCGGATAGTGCGGGAGCAGACCCTGGACCAATTTGTTACGGTCGTGGGGGTGATAGGGCGACCGTAACCGATGCCAATCTAGTTCTTGGTTATTTGAACCCTGACTTCTTCAATGCAGGAGCCATGTCACTTGACCTCGAAAGTGCTCGTGCTGGCATCGCTCGAGATGTTGCTGAACCTTTAGGTCTAAGTATTGAAGAAGCGGCGTGGGGAATTCATGTAGTTGCCAACGCTAACATGGAAAGGGCGATGCGCATTGTCTCTGTTGAAAGAGGTCGAGATCCCCGCCGCTATTCCATAGTTGCGTTTGGAGGAGCAGGGCCTGCTCATGCTGCGAGAATAGCACGGGCTATTGGCATGCCAGAGGTTTTAACGCCCTTCGGTGCTGGTGTGGGTAGCGCAATTGGTCTTTTGCAGGCTGCACCGAAAATTGAGGTGTCGATTACTTCGATACTAGATCTTGAAGCAAGCATTGCTGAAGAGGCGTGTCGCTCAATATATGAAGGTCTTGAAAGTCGTGTGGTAGAGGATTTGAAGCGTCTGGGAGCTCCTGGAACGCCTAAGTTTAATCGATATGGCTATTTTCGATATAAAGGTCAGGGTTACGAAATTAGAACAGATTTGCCGGAAGGTCCTATAAATAGTGATTTTCCTGCACTAATTGCAGAGGCATTTCATGCCACTTACGACAAGACTTATGGGTATGCTGATCGTGAGGCTGCTATTGAGGCTGTAGATTGGCATTTAGTTGCCACCTTGCCATCGCATTCTGACAAATTGGATCTCGGTTGGCATGTTCCAAAATCATCTATTCCCCCCCGGCAACGAAAGACTTGGCAACCAGAAGCAAACGGCTTTGTTGAAACAAAGATCTATGATCGCAGGGGGATTTTTGTTGGGACAGAAATAGTTGGACCGGCAATCATTGAGGATCCTGAAGCAACTATCGTTATACCTAGTGGTGATACAGCGATAGTTACAGAAAATGGCCATATTCGAATTAATATAGGTAGTCGTGTATGAAAGAAGCCAATATTGATCCAATAACGCTGACAGTTATCTGGAATGGTCTTTTAGCCATTGCAGAGGAAATGGGTTCCACACTGCGTCGCACAGCCTTTTCGGAGGCTGTTCGTGAGGGCGAAGATTTCTCCACTGGTGTATTTGATATACAAGCGCGCCTAGTGGCTCAGGGAAACTTCACCCCAGGGCACCTTGGCTCAATGCCGTATGTTGTTCGGACGGTATTAGAATATTTCCCTGTCGCTGATTTACATCCGGGCGATGCAATTCTTCTTAATGATAGTTTTTTAGGGTCTGGTCATTTTCCTGATTGTTTTCTAGTTAGCCCAGCCTTTTTGAATAACGAAGTCATAGGCTTTGTATGCACCACAGCCCACCATATTGATGTTGGTGGTGCAGCTCCAGGGTCTCAAAAAGTCCATGGGGTTACTGAAGCCTACCAAGAGGGTTTGCGAATTCTTCCAATTAGATTGATCAGAGCGGGAGAATTTGATGCTGATATTTTGAGAATAATTCTGGGCAATGTGCGTGCGCCCGAAAAGGTGAGGGGCGATCTCAGAGCCCAAGCTAATGCAAATCGTGCGGGAGTGGTTAGACTTGAGGAACTACATTCTCAATATGGGCGTGATGTAACTGAAAGCGCATTTGACGAGATTTTAGAACGTTCAGAAAAAAGAATGCGCGAGCTAATTGGTGACATGCCTGATGGCGTCTATAGCTTTGATGACCAGATGGATGATTACGGGCCAGGCACCCCGCCAATCAAGGTTGCTGTGGACGTTACAATCAATGGAGATGTAATAGAAGTCGACTTTTCGAGGTCAAGCGATCAAGTCCCCGCAGCTCTTAATAGCTACATAAATTATACTCGGGCATACACATTTTTTGCTGTAAAGGTGTATTGCGACGCGCTCTTACCACAAAACGATGGAGGGATGCGCCCCATCATTGCAAAAGCTCGTCGGGGCAGTTTTTTTAATCCCACTTTTCCAGCTCCAAGTGGTGGCCGTGCAGCGCTTCAAATCAGAATCTTTGACGCAATAAATGGGGCGTTAGCAAAGGCTATGCCCCACCGAGCCATGGGGGCCTTCAGCCATTGGAGCAATCCAAATATTGGTGGTTTAGATCCTGAAACAGGTAAGCCTTTCGTGATGTATGACTTAATGTTTGGTGGCTACGGTGGGCGCTCTGATAAGGACGGTGCAGAGGCTTTAGCCCCTGTTATGAACTGTCGCAATATTCCTGTGGAAGTCCATGAGACCCATAATCCGGTTCGTATTCATTGCCTGGAGTTGATTCAAGATACTGGTGGAGCAGGAAAGTATCGCGGTGGTTTAGGGTTGCGAAAAGACATTGAACTCCTCGCCGAGGAAGCCATCATGACAGGACTTGGTGACCGTCATGACACCCAGCCTTATGGTATCTTTGGCGGAAAAGCAGGGGCTCGAGCTGAAACGATATTAAATCCAGATACTCATCCCCAAACCCTTGGATCCAAAGATGTCACATCACTTAGGCGTGGTGACATTGTGAGTTTTCGCTTGGCTGGTGCAGGTGGTTATGGTCCTCCTGCTGAGCGTGACCTCAAGGCGATTAGAAGAGATATTGCTGATGGGTATATATCCTTTAACGCAGCGGCACGGGATTATGGAGTTAAAAATTGAATTCAGAACGAATTGAGAAAATAGCCCAACACCTATTTGCTGAAAATCAAAAGCGAGCAAAATTTGAGTGGTTAAAGGGTGATCTAGCACCCACTTCTTTAGAGGAGGCGTATGCTGTTCAGACACGTCTTCATTCAATCTGGGAGAGCGAGGGTGTTGGCTCTATTGGAGGTTGGAAAATAGCGATTACCTCGCCAGCGATGCAGCAATTGTGTGGTATAGACCAGCCCTGTGTTGGGGGAGTTCTAGAGAAATCGATTATAGCAGGGCCTACGAGGGTGGGAGCCGGTAATTATGTGCGTCTCGGACTAGAATTTGAACTAGCTGTTGTCTTAGGGGTAGACATTGAGCCTTCCGATAAAATCTTTGATGCATCATCTGCCATGGAAGTAACATCAGCTGTCGCGCCTGCTTTTGAGCTTATTGAGGACCGAGCAGCCGATTACTCAGATTTTGAAGCTCTATCTTTAGTTGCGGACAATACTTGGAATGGGGGTGTTGTCATGGGGCCAGAATTAATTGGCTGGCAAGGAATTGATTGGGTCAATTGCCCCGTGTGTCTTTCTTACAACAATGTCGAAGAATATGCGACAACTGGCGAAGCAATGGGTAATCCATTCAATGGATTAGCGTCTGTTCTTAATAATTTAAATTCAAGAGGGCTTTCGGCTAAGCAAGGACAGGTAGTAATCACCGGCTCGACGCTAAAGACACGTTTTGCAGCTGTTGGTGACCGCGCCCAGTATTCAATTGGTGAATTGGGCGCGGTAAACCTTACAATCGAAGGGTAGAATTATTTAGCGTCAGCAGCTACCTGCATTTTCAATATTTTGTCTGGATCTTGTACAGATCCATTCATTGCGGCATGGCCTTTCTTTATGCCGTCAACATGTTCCATGCCATCAACAACTTGTCCCCAGGCTGTATACTGGCCGTTGAGGTGTGGAGCGGCTTCAAACATAATAAAAAATTGACTGTCACCGCTGTTTGGGTTCTGTGAGCGTGCCATTCCGACAACACCACGCTCAAACGGCATTTGGTTAAATTCCGCAGTAATATTTTGTCCAGACCCCCCGGTGCCATCACCTCTAGGATCACCTGTTTGAGCCATAAAGCCATCAATTACGCGATGAAAAGTAAGGCCATCATAGAAACCTTGGCGGGTTAGCTCTTTAATTCGCGCCACATGCATTGGAGCTACGTCTGGGCGCATTTCAATCGTTACACGACCTCCATCAACATCAAGGTAAAGTGTATTTTCGAGGTCCTGGGCTGCGGCAGAACCACCTGAAACGCCAGCAGCGGCAAAGACGGCTGCAATGTAGCTAAAACGGAAGGGCATAAAATAATTACTCCAAGTTTGTGTTAATCAGCCCCTAGAATCAGGAACTTTTGTTAATCGGCTAGTCTTTTGCCAGAAAAGTACGCACCGCTTCTAGGTGTTCTAGGTCGTTTTCTGTCAAAAGCACTTGATCGGTGTCCATATGAATGATGGCATCCGATAAGGCGTTTGCATATGCATCGACAGCCCGTTTGACCATCCGAGCTGCTACTGGAGGTATTTTGGCAGCCTTTTTAGCGGCTGATATAGCAGCTTTGGCAGCGTCCCCATCATCAACGATTTCTTGCACCAGGCCCCATTTATAAACCTCTTCAGCTGAAAATCGCTGATTTGCATGAATTAGAAATTGTTTAGTGCGGGCTGGCCCAATCAGATTTACTAGTCTTGGAACTGACCCCCAGCTCATAGAGAGTCCTAAAGCTGTTTCGGGTGCTCTGAAGTGAGTGGATCTTCCAGCTACCCGATAATCCAAGGATGCGGCTAAAGCCACACCGCCACCAATTGCAAAACCTTCGATGCCGCAAGTGGTGAATTGTTCAATTTCGCTCCAGGCCTTGCAAAGCCGAGCACCAGCTCCGGCTATATGCCGTTTTTCCAACAGAGTTGATATTTGGCGCGGATCGAGAGCAGGGTCTTTCAGATCGCGTCCTGCTGAGAAGGCTTTTTGGCTTCCCACTAAAGCTACTGCTGATATGTTTAAATTAGATTTTATCTGGTTGGCAGCTTCAGTTAGCTCGGTCATTGCTTGAAGAGACAGCGCGTTGATGTCATCACCTCGATCGTACGTAACGATGGCAATATCATCAGACTGTCTAAGACGAACATATCTCCAGTTTGGGTTTGATATATTCAAGTGATGATGACCTTCTTTTTGGGATAATGAGGTTTTTCAATCTTTCAAGGTTTAGCTACAGCCAACGAGGCATGAAATGTTATGAGTTAGCTGTTTTGATCTTAGATGACCGGTCTAAGCCTAATTTTCCAATTAGCCACTGATTAATTTGCTGCGCGACGTCCAGCGATGCAGACTCTAACATCATGTCATGTCCTGCGTCAGGTTGCTCAAACCAATCAGCATTATAGATTTCAGCAAGTTTTTCGGGTTTTGGGACATAGCTTCTGTCTTCTGAGCCTCCTACACAAAGGACAGGACATTTTATTAGTTCTGCATTTACGTCGGTTAACCCTGTCCCAGATGTAGCCAAAACGCCTGGTGATTCAGGCGTTAGACATTCGTAAAATTGATCAAAGCGTTCTTCAGGCCATGGGTCGTACATCCAACGTTCGAGTGCTTCTGCCTTGGTAGGAAAAACAGGCTTGTCCATAGGGGGAGGTGGTCCAGGTCTTTGGCGGCCAATGGCCGACGGGCCAATAGAAGCAATAAGAGCGATAGCTGCTGAAGACACTGTCTCTGCCGCCTTTTGAACTACTATACCACCCAAACTGTGGCCCATAAGAATTGGAGGCTTGCCAAGCCAGCGCGCTACTGAAGCAATGTCTTCGACATAGTCAGACATGGTAAGATTTAAGAAATCATTTTCGTTGACCGAGGCAGAGCCATAATGACCTCTAAGAGATAATGCGTAGGTCGGCCATCCGGCAGCAGCAAAGAAAGGCTGCCAAACCCGCCAAGCCCACCATCCATGATTTGATCCATGCACCATAAGAATTGGAGTAGTCAATTGAGTTGGGTTCAGTGGTCGACACTCTTTAACAAACAAAGAGTTAACCATGTGATCATTATCTATTAACAATTGAGGGGTGAGTTTAGCAAAAGTCATCGGCGTGTTCCGATTGCTAGAAGTAATGCACTGGTTGCTGTAAGCGCAGCGACTAAAAAATATGGGATGGCATAACCGTTAAATATATCAATCCCAAGACGAAAAAGAGGTGCCATTGCAGCTACGCCAAAGAACATTAGTGCTGTACCTAACCCAGTTGCTTCAGCGGTTCGCGTGGGGCCCCCCATGCGCACAAATTCTGCAAAAGCGAGTCCTGTGTATCCGCTAGCTGTTGCTCCAGCTAGGGCGCAGTTAATTACAATTAGCCAATAGGGCCAGCTTGCATCATAACCTGCCGCAACTATTGCGGAGAGTGTCATTAAAAAGCCCTGGGCTACAAGAAGCCAGCGAGCTGATATCCAAGAGTCAGCAATTACACCAAGTACTATTCGTGTGGTTATCCCAGATAATTGAAATGCGACCAGTGCTACGGCACTGGCAAAGTGATAGCCTTCCTGTCCATAGACCCGCACAAGTTGCGTAACAATGAATGCCCCAAAACACAGTTGAGCTCCTGAATATACAAAAGCTGCAATTGCGAGAGGTCTTATCTCGGGTAGCTCGCGTAGAAGTCCCACAAGCCGAATAGGACCACTTAAGCTCCAAATATTTCGTTTACGGTCGCGTCCCTGGTCATATCGAGAACGGACAAGAAAAATTGCAAATATCATGACCAGCGCAAATAAAAGTTGAGCCTGGAATGCAATCCGCCAGCCGCCAATCAAGATCAATGGCGGTACTAATAATCCCCCAAGAATTCCTCCAAGAGGTACGCCAATTTGTCGAACTGAAAATACAAAATTCCTTCTTTTTTCAGCTGTGAGAGGTGCTAACACATGGCTGCTTGATGGAGCAGTAGACCCGTATAAAACGCCTAAGCTGAGGGCGCCTAGCGCAAGTATGCCAATAGAAGTAGCAAACGAAGCAATGGATAGCATTGCAGCGGTTGCAACACAGATGGCTATGGAAATAGTCATGCCCCCAAAGCGATGAATAAAGGGAGGCACTGTCATCGCTGACATAGCACCCAATAAATAGACGACAGCTACTAGTTGTGCGACATCCTCATTTTCAACGCCTAAGTCCGGAGCGATATATGGAGAGGCAGTGGATAAGGTATATGCCGCCATTGTAGCCGCAGCTTGGGTGAGCATAGTGAGTAGAAGCGGGGTCCAAGGAATTTTCTGCATTGGAGTGATTCAAGTATGTTCAGGCGGCATCGTAAGTAAGGTCAGGCCGCCAAGCCCACTGAGTGCTCCGACCATAGCAAAAACATAAGGATAAGTTGTTCCCAAGGCTAGCGCTATTCCAGCCATCATTGGAAGAAGAACAACACCTAAAAACATGAATTGAGTTAATGTTGCCGTTCCTGCTACTGCACCGGAATTTCCTGCCAACCGCGCGCCCTCTGCAATACCAACTCCTGTCCACCCTCCTGCGGTTACTCCAACACTGAATGCGGCTACGTAAACCAACGAAGGGGCATCATTGCTCCAAACTGCAAGAGCTATCATTGACGCAAATATTGCCAACCCGAGATACCCCAGCATATTGGTTTTGTTTCTGAGACGATCAGCTACAAGTCCCCAAAAAAGACGCCCAATAGCTCCTCCAACACTAAGGATGCTCAATGCTAGGCCTGCTGAAGTTAATGACCACCCGACGTCATGCGATAGGAAAAAAACAATATTAGCGACAGCGGTGACCTCTGCCCCAGCAAATAACATTCCTGCGAAACACAGTCGGCGCATTCTTGGGACATGCCGCATCACTGAAATTGGACCTTGGCCATTAGATATAAAAAGCTGTCTTTTTGGCTGTCGTTCGGCATCGTACTGTGACCGAATTATTTGAATAACTATCGCAAGGCTAAGACAAGCCAATGCTGCGAGAAGTATTGCTAATTGCCAACCATATGTTTCCGCCATTAATGGGAAACACATACCTGCAGCAAGTCCTCCTATTGGAACTCCCATTTGTCTAATGCCAAATAGAGTATTTCTCATGTGAGGTGGTGTGTGATTTATAAGAATGTGCGCCCCCAGAGGGATCGGCATAGTATATGCAGCGCCATAAAAACAGGCCGCGAAGCAGAAGCTGATTGGATGGGGGAAAGCGTAAATAATAAGTCCACCTAAGAAGTAACAACTTAGTGCCCATTGACCTGCTCGGATTGGGCCGTGCTTCAAAACAAACGCGGCTGCAATGAAAGAGGTCAATGTCGCAATAGAATAGAGCCCTGTTACATAAGCGTTCGGTGCAATTCCAGGTAAATTCAGTGCAGGGATAATTTCAGAGGCTAGGGTGGTTGGCCCAAGATTTGCAAAAGTCGGCAGCGCTTGCATTGCAACAGCTGCAAAGACAGGAACCAAGATGTGGGTGAGGGACATTTGCACCAAATTTTTAAAGGAATACGAAGTAAGGATGGACGGACTAGCCTCGTCGTGCAAGCATCAGTCGCGGTGAACTTTTGGGAGTTCTAATTAATGTAATTTTTTGCTCCCGATGTCATATCCAGCAGTAATATCTATGCTTCTTCGGAGGACAAGAGCCCTGTTGATATAAGCACTTTATTTTTGTCTGGTGAGCCTTGGGATGTTGGTGTCATGACAAGTTTAACAAATGAACAGGTAAATTTTTTCAATCATAACGGCTTCTTATCACCTATCGACCTTTTGCTTCCTGAGGAGTTAAAACGGTGTCAGGAAGGGTTGTTGCGTTTCGAGGATTGGCTTGGCGCCCCGGTCAATCACGCTAAAGATTTCAACTTTAGGTCCATGAATCATTGCTGCCTGCCATGGATAGCCGATCTAGCTCATGATCCTCGTATCTTAGACCCCATTGAGGCGTTAATTGGGCCAGATATAATGATTTATACCAGTACTTTTTTTATTAAAGATCCTGGGTCCCCGGCAATAACAGCATGGCATCAAGACTCGACTTATTACGGATTGACGCCACCTGAAGAAGTTACCGTTTGGATAGCACTCACAAATGCAAGTGAGGAGGCAGGGTGTCTCGAAGCTTTAACATTCAATGGTCGGCCCTCACAAATGCGGCATGCAGTGCATGTCGTAGAACACAGTGTTAATCGTGCCGCTCAATCAATTACAGATAACCTAAAAGTTGATGGCACACTGATGCCCTTAGAAGCAGGTCAATTTTCCATGCATCACGGTCTTTGTTTACACCGATCAGCACCTAATCGATCGAGCGAGAGAAGAGTTGGACTTGGTATGAATTTTATATCTCCAAGCCTGAGAGGAAAATTACCTGAGAAGCCATGTGCAATGCTCGTCCGAGGTGAAGATCGATTTGGCAATTTTGAACATTTGCCACGTCCTCAGGTAGAACTCGATGCTGCATCTTTGGTGGTGCATAAGCGGGCGATTGAAAGATATGCTAGAAATTATCGGGAGGAGGAAAGTCGGCACTCACAAGAGTTTGCCTAAATTAATTCCTTAGTTTTATCGTCAGTTTCGCCATAACGCGAAAGGCTAGGTGCCTTTAGCCCATCATATAGCTTAGCTATTTTATCATTAACTTCGGCATTATTTTCTTCAAAAAGGCTACGGCCTTGCAGGTCACTTTCAACGAGAAGTGGGCCAAAATTTTCCACTCGAAGAACCCACATTGCTTGCGCCACTCCTAGTTCATCTAACCAATGCGCAGCTTCAACTTTTTTTATACCACGTCCAAGTAAAGCACCGGTGCCATATCCAACCGTAGTCAAATAAATAGCTCCTGCAGGTACGAAAGCTGATTGATAATCTGATGAGCTCATTCCGCCCTTACCAATTATGACTTTGCATCCTGTTTCAGCAAACCAGCGAGGGAGCCATTTAGAGAAGCGAAAGCTGGCTGTAGCTGTCACGGCGCCTACGCGAAATGATCCATCAGTGTCCTTAGCTGCTGCGGGTGAACAATGAAAGTTGACGTTTGTAAGTGTTTTTAGATCAACCGGCGGAGCTTTGCCTTCCGCCAGAACACGATTGTAAACACCTTCTCTACCAGTATAAATTAAGCCATCTAGATAGACGACTTGCCCAATTTCCAACGCAGCGATGTCTGAGTCTGCAATGGGGGCATTCAGGCGGACTTTTTGGATTTTTCCACTTGCGGCCATGATATTTCATTCCTGCGCATATACGGGGTGAACCAATTTGGTTCGGAGCGAAGTTGAACGCTTCCATTGGCATAAATTCGAGCTGTTGCACGTCTCGAGGAAAGACAAAAAGCATGAATTGAAATGGGCATGCCACCCGTATGTGTAAAACCACATTCTATATGACAATCGACGACCATGGAGGAGCCAACAAAGCCCATGGCGCCCATTCCTACCGAATTGCCGAGGTCTTTCAACTCTGCTTCTAATTTAGCAACTTCGGGATCAGGATTTGCCTCTCCAACAGCACGCAAGCAGGCAGCCTGTTTACCTAGAACCATGCACGTGTCTTTAGATCCACCTAAACCGATACCGATTATTGCGGGTTGGCATGCCAAACCTCTTTTTCCAAACGCGATGATTGCATCTAGAAAGAAGCGTTTTATCCCATCTACGCCATCTGCTGGGAAAAGCATCCGGTAATCCGTACCAAAGAGACCGCCTTTGTGGACTGTTGTTATTTCAATCCAGTCTGTATCAGGTTCAAAGGAGTATTCGATTTCTGGTGCGTTAAGGCCAACATTGTTATTATTATCGTGGCGGGAAAGAGGGTGGACGCGATTTGGTCGAAGCGGCACGTCATGGGTTGCTCTAGCACAAGCACTTCGAAGTGCCTCCTCTATAGCAACAAACCCACCTTCAATAACAGCCTCGTTGCCTGATTTTACATAGTACCTTGGAACCCCAGTATCCGCACACATAGCTCGGCGGTCGGCCTTCGCTGCCTCATAATTTTCCAGCATCGCCTCTAGAACAAAGTGGGACAGGTCGCCTTGTTCTGTTGCAACGAGCGCTTTGAGACCAGTTAGGTAATCGTCGGGAATTTCGATGGCAGCTTTACACATCGCATCATATGCCGCCGCCTCGACAGTAGATATTGGGATCATAATTAACTTCCAGCCTGATGTGTGAGGATGAGCGTACCAGGTTTTTCAAACAGCTGCGAGTGTTGGTGGAGCGCCGGCATCGTCATCAATCAAGCTATCTCCTGGTTTAACGATATTAAAGTCAACAGGCTTGCTGGTAACGGAGAGTTCTCCATTGGATGCCATTTTAACACTCGTAAAATGAGTGCTCAAAAGGTCACCTGTCTCTGGAAAATCACTTCGGAAATGAGCGCCACGAGAATCCTCTCGCCCCCTTGCTGCTTCGCAAATAGCTTCTGAAGCGAGGATCTGACTTTCTAGATTTAGCCAGTCATGCCATGATAGATTAAAGGCGCGACCTGTGTCAGCGATGCCTGTGTGTTTTAACTCTTTTTTAAGGTCCGAGAGAGCGGCAGCTCCTCTTTCAAGGCTGTTTGCATCCCGAATTATTCCAACATCATCCCACATCAGGGCATATAATCGTTCTCTTATACTGTTAACGTCGCCAGTTGGTTTACCGAAGGGAGCTAGGACGGTCGCAATACAATTATCAATCTCGGACTCATCAGGGTCCGACCAGTCGTGCCGTCCTGCCGTGAGAGCCTTTGCCATTTCATCTCCCGCCAAGCCCCCAAAAACGGTCGAATTTGCAACACCATTTCCCCCTAAACGGTTTGCGCCGTGAACTCCACCAGCGTCTTCACCAGCCACATAAAGTCCTGGGATTTCTGTGGTGCAACCGGGTTCAAATTCTACTCCACCCATCATGTAGTGGGCGGTTGGGACAACCTCGACACGACCGGATGCAAGATCAAACCCACAATCGTTGCAACGATCGACCATACCTTTGAACTGTTTTCGAACTGCTTCTGGGCCTAAGTGTTTCATTTCAATATAAACACCGCCCATCGGAGTTGTGCGACCCGCCCGCATTTCGGCATCGATCGCCCTTGAAACGATGTCCCGCGTCGCTCTCTCACCATGGTCATGGTAATCAAACATAAAGCGGTTGCCATCTCCATTTAGCAGATATCCGCCCGCTCCCCGTAGGCCTTCTTCCAAAACT
>VMCJ01000014.1 GCA_008081395.1 Rhodospirillales bacterium
CCTATAACCTCGTCAGCTTTCCGAGTTGTGCCCGCTAACATTCTTGCCACTCTTAAATCGGTGGGAGGTGTTACTGGAAGGCCATCAGTCCAGCCACGGTCGAATGCTACCTCCATCGGATCATTGTCGTCATCAACTTCTATCGCGCGTGAAGTAAGTACGATTTCTCCTGCTTTAAGAGCTAGTCTTTCTACTGCTCCAGGGGCAACATTCAGAGCTCCGCACCCTGGCATATTTTCAGGCATTGAAGCCCCAAGATTATCTATCCCAGAAATTTCTCTCCAGTCGTTCTTATTCCAGCCATAGACGCGTGAAGTTTCGGTTGTTTGGTCGAATGCGATAACTGTTGGAACTATTTCAATTTTAAGCTTATGACTTTCAAGCAGTTCATCGTCGTGGCGAGGATTTAAGCCACGTGGAAACTCCGGTATGTCCTGAGTAATGACTTCAAGGTCCAAGCCTGCTGCACGCATTTCTGCTAACGCAGGCACTGCTAGCCGGCACGTTGGACAATCTTCTTTAACAACCGCGACAAAACGCATTAGCTGTCCTCCTCCCGCGAACGATAGCCCCAGACGAAATGGAGCGCTACATTATTCATATTAACTATCAAGCAGAGCGGGTAAGAAAAATGGATTTTGGCTATTCAGATAAGGTGAAGCAGCTACAAGAGCGTGTTTCGGACTTTATGGCGAGGGAGATTGTTCCGCGTGATAAGGAGTGGCACGAGCTAACTGAATCCGGCGTTTTCCCTCCTGCTTTTTGTGAAGATATAAAATCAAAAGCTAAAGCTGAGGGACTTTGGAATTTCTTCTTACCAGATCTTCCCGAAGAAGCTCCAGGCCAAGGCCTTAGCAATCTCGAGTATGCCCCGCTTGCTGAAATAATGGGTCGTATTTACTGGTCGCCAGAGATGTTCAACTGCAACGCACCGGACACAGGAAATATGGAAGTATTTCACATGTTTGGTACGCCTGAGCAGAAAGACACCTATCTGAAGCCCCTTTTAGAGGGCGAAATTCGCTCGGCTTTTTGCATGACGGAGCCGGAAGTAGCCTCCTCCGATGCCACGAACGTCCAAACTAGAATTGAAAAAGATGGGAATGAATATGTCATAAATGGGCGTAAATGGTTCATTACCAATGCTGAGCATCCCAACCTTGGCGTTATGATAGTTATGGGTAAGACCGATCCGAGTGCAGAAACCCACCGTCAACAGTCTCAGGTCATTGTGAATCCCAATACGCCAGGTGTTTCTATCCGTAGAAATTTGCCTGTAATGCATCACATTAGCCCAGAGGGACATTGCGAGGTTGTCTTCGAAAATGTCCGAGTGCCGACAACTAACATCATTGCCGAAGAGGGTGATGGCTTCATGATTGCCCAGGCACGCCTGGGGCCAGGGCGGATCCATCACTGCATGCGTACCATAGGTCAGTGTGAGGTGGCTCTGGAGCTTATGATAGAACGTGGGTTGAACCGGAATACCTTCGGCAAACGAACTATTGATCACGATACTGTAAGAGAGGCTGTAGCACTGTCGCGCCAAGAGATAGATATGGCTCGGCTCTTAGTTCTTCGTGCAGCTTGGATGATCGACACAGAAGGTCCGCGAGCCGCTCGCATGGAAGTATCAAAAATTAAGGTAGTTGCCGCCAGACTTCAGACGACGGTCGTCAATCGTGCCATGCAAGTATTCGGTGCTATGGGCCTAACGCCTGATACACCTCTTTCATACCTTTGGACGTGGGGTAGGGCACTTCAGTTTATTGATGGACCAGACGAAGTGCACTTGCGTACGATTGCTCGCAGCCTTGTTCGAAATCATGAAAAGAATGGTATGAGCGAGGTGATGCCTCACTTCTATCGTGTTTCAAAGGACTTCGACGAAGGTCGTTAATTCTGCTTTGGTGTTTTAACCCAAGCCTTGCTCGATCATCATCTGGGCAAGGCTTGTTGCATTTGATTGTTTGGAACTTTGTAGGCCTGCAATAACCCTTGCTTGATCAAGTGCAGATCGATTTTGACTTAGCTTATACTTTGCTTCGATTTTGGTTATCTCGATAGAAAATGCCACGATTCCATTAAGCATTTTTTGGATGTAGTCTTCTGGTTCGTCACTAAGCTTCCAAGGTTTTGGCTGGTCTTCTTCGAATATCTTCGAAAGTTCATTAACGCATCGCAGCTTTTCAGTACTTTCTTTCAACGGAAAAGTTTGGCCAGTTAATTCAACTGATACATAATTCCAGGTTGGCACCACTCCTTTGCCATCGCTTTTAGATTCATACCAGCTGGGCGATATATAGGCATTCGGTCCTGCAAATAACGCTAAAACCTCCCCTTCTTTGGATAGTGCTCTGGCTTGCGGGTTACTCCGAGCCAGATGGCCTATAAGTCGACGATTTTCCGACTGTTGATCAAAAATCAATGGCACCTGAGTGATCAAAGGTAGTGCGTTATCTTCTGACGGGGTTACTAGCATTGCGAAGGGGTATCGTGTGATTACGTTGATCGCCTCCTCCCGAGAGGCAGCAAAATGGGTTGGCGCATACAAAATATCTACTCTTTCGCAATAGAAGATGAATGTTAAAAAAAGGGGACGTTACGCAAAAATATATCAGAAGAGGAGGTAAACCTAATTAATATTAGGTCCACTGCTGATACTTTTTGGGCGCTCTGGCTGAAAAACGGTCCTTCTAAAGACCTTAATCCTTATCCAACATGCTTGCCGAAGAACTCGAGAGTGCGTGAGCGAGCGAGTTTAGCGCACTCATCGTTGAAGTCTCCACGATGATCACAGTTGAAGCCGTGTCCTGCAGGGTAAACAAATATATCTGAATCGCTGTGTGCAGCTCGAATTTTGTCTACGTCAGCCATTGGTATGCCGTGGTCATTTTCTCCAAAGTGCATCATCACAGGGTTCTTGGGGGCCTCGTCGTTAAACATTGCAATCTGGCCTCCATAGTAACAGACGGAAGCATCTATGCCGACGCGGGTTGCCGTGAGCCAAGACATCGATCCGCCCCAGCAGTAGCCTACGCTACCTATCTTGCCAACATTAGCTGCCTTCAAGGCGGCAACGGTGGAAGCAACATCCTTAACAGCATCATTCCAGTCGACCTTGGCGCGCGTGTCTCGTCCTTTGGCTATATCATCGGGTGTATAGCCAACCTCAAAATTTTTCTCGGCCCTATCAAATAATGCTGGTGCCAATACTGCATAACCATCCGCAGCGTAGCCATCAGCTACCTCTCGGATGTGTTTGTTAACACCAAAAATTTCCTGAATAACGACTATTCCACCTTTAGGTGTACCAGATGGATCCGCTTTGTAGCAGTCAAACTCGTGACCATCTTCAGCTTTTAGCGAAATTAACGAACCCATACTCATTCCTCCAGAGAAGTTGCTTCGATAACAAAGCATACATTACCGAATAATCAAACGTAAATTAGTTGGCCATCCTTTGCACTCGCAAGGGCTGCTGTGAGGCCTGAAGTTTGTATTTTTAACCCCTTTTTAATGCTGCCAGCAGTCATTCCAGCTACTGTTAGTGCTGTATCGCAGGCTGAGATAACAACATCTAATTCACCGAGGGCGCTGAGTAATTCGTCTGGATGAGCTGCGCCAGCCTTTTTTAATTTTAATAAATAATTTTCGCCATGTTCACCTGCAACGGTCTGGAGGTTCTCCCAATTATCTGACTTTAAAGTCTCTACGCCTTCCATTCCAAAAAAAATGTGAACGCGGCCGTCTAGAGCAGCGTGCGAGGCTGCAAGCATTAACGCATAGTGAACCCTGTCTAGGGCCTTTGTTTGGATGACTATGGTGAGGTGACCAAGTGGCATTAATTTTTAGTCTGATCTTAATTGCAGGGACGTATATTTACTTAGTATTTGCCGCACTTTGGGCACACATTGGCCGCAGGTCGGAGCACATTTATTATCTCTATATATTTCCGATACCTTCGAGGCTCCTCTTTCTAAGGCTGCCTGAATAGCCTCTTCCTTGATGCCGTTGCATATGCAAATTCGCATTAGAAAACAGATGTCCTAGATGAATTTTTTATAATGCTCGGGTTCTTTAAGAATAGAGTCAATTATCAAGCATCAACTTTAATGTTTCTCAAAGATGGCGAGCAATCAACTCTTTCATAATTTCGTTCGTGCCCCCGTATATTTTTTGTACTCTCGCGTCAGTCCACATCCTAGCTATTGGGTACTCTGACATGTAGCCATATCCGCCATGGAGCTGAACACATAAATCAAGAATTTCATTTTGTTTCTGGCTAGCCCACCACTTAGCCATTGAGGCAACTTTTGAATCCAAGTTTCCTGCTAAAAGACGTTCCACGCAGTCATCTATGAATACTCTCGCTACACGCGCTTCAGTCACAGCTTCCGCAAGTCTATGTTTTGTATTTTGAAAATCAAATATGGCTTGCCCAAAGGCGCGCCGTGACTTTACATATTCTAAAGTCAGGTCGAGCCCAGTCTCCATAGATGCTACAGCTCCGATGGCTATGAGAAGCCGTTCTTGCGGTAATTGGTTCATGAGTTGGTAGAACCCTTGGCCTTCCTCACCTCCAAGAATTGCATCTGAATCGACAAGAACATCTTCAAAGAACAACTCAGACGTATCTGCCGCATGCATTCCTATTTTCTCAAGGTTTCTGCCACGGGAAACTCCAGGCAGGGACATATCCACGAGTATCAGCGAAATTCCTTTAGATCTTGCCTCTGGATCTGTTTTCGCCACCAGAATTATTAGATCTGCATTTTGACCGTTCGTGATGAAAGTTTTTTGGCCATTTATAAGAAATCCATTCTCTTGTTTTACTGCCCGAGTTTTGACTGACTGCAAGTCAGACCCAGTTCCTGGTTCGGTCATCCCTATAGCGCAGACTACTTCACCGGATACTAATTTAGGGAGCCATAAACGCTTTTGATCTTCAGTCCCAAACTCCAAGAGGTAGTGGGCGCAAATTCCTGAGTGGACTGCATCGCCAAATGCAGCCCCTAAAGTAATTCGCTCTAATTCTTCTAACCAAGCAAAATGGTGAGCAAGCGATCCCCCACCTCCGCCATATTCTTCTGGAACTGACGGGCAAAGAAACCCACCTGACCCTGCGGCACGCCAAGCGGCCTTGTCTATAAAACCCTGACTAGTCCAACGCTCAATATGTGGTTGGAATTCCGACTCTAGAAATTTCCGGGCAGCGTTTCGAAAAATGCTGACATCGTCTGTTTCCCAACTGGGTTGATAATCACTAGTAAAGTCAAAATTCATCCCACCGCCACCTTGCGTGTCACTGTCGCGCATGTTGACGCCTCCTGGCGTATGCTTTCATTTAAGTTAGTTCCTGGAGCATAACTCATGAAGATATCTGCCGTCGAAACTATTCTCTCAGATACTTACCCAAATGGTATTTGGGTCCGGTTAGAAACTGATGAAGGTCTAGTAGGAGTTGGAGAGACATTCCGGAACCCTAAAGCCACAGAAGCCTACATCCATGAAACTCTTGCTCCTTACCTACTTGGGCAAGATCCCTGTCAGCCCGAATTACATCGCACAGCTTTCAATCGCCTACTTGGTAACCGGTTTCAGGGCTTTCCAACCCGCTCGATAGAACTACGCGGTAATTCTGCGATTGATATAGCTCTTTGGGATTTGATGGCCAAATCATTGGATGCTCCACTTTACAAGGTTTTAGGGGGTCCAGCCCATCAAACGCTTCCAGTTTATAATACCTGTGCAAGTGATGGTTATAATCTTGCTGCAAAGGTTATAGGTGACAGTCGCGCGGCAGGAGAAGGCGAGGACGACCTTGCTCTCCAAGTGAGTGATCCAGGACGTCTCGCCAGGTCACTTTTGGATGACGGTATCACGGGCATGAAAATATGGCCCTACGATCGATTTGCTGCCAAGCATGATGGCTGGCACATAGATCGCGCAGATTTGGAAGAAGCAACTGATGTTATTGCACAGATCCGAGATGCGGTTGGCGATGAAATTGAAATTATGCTTGAGTATCATGGGCTTTGGAGATTGCCTGCAGCATTAGACATTGCCGAAGCCCTTGGCCAGTATCGAGTTTATTGGCATGAGGATCCAATTGATCTTTCTAACATCGCAGATCTGCGTCGCTACCGTGATGAAACAGGCGGCCGTGTAGCGGCTAGTGAAAATCTCGGGACAACTCGTTGGTTGCGTGACGCTTTAGTTGCGGGAGCTGTGGATGTAGTTCAGTTTGACATGGGATGGGTTGGGGGCATTTCCGAGGGTAAACGTATCCAAGCACTAGCTGAGGCCTTTGATCGTCCTATCGCCCCTCATGATTGCGTCGGTCCCATCCTGTTTGCGGCTGACTGTCATTTAGCCTTTGCGAGTCCCAACACTTTGACACAAGAGATTGTCCGCGCGTACCTATCCGGCTGGTACAGTGACGTTGCCAGTGGGTTGCCAGAGGTGAAATCAGGCCAATTACAGCTTCCTAAAGGTCCTGGCCATGGGGCGGATTTTGCTCCGGGATTTCTTGACGGGGGTGGTATTAAAAGGAAGAAAAGCTGCATGTAAATTTTTTAGCAGCTTGCCTCATTCAAAGGCAATTTATGCAGTAATATCGATACGGTGCTATTTTCGCTTTAAAGACAGCTCCGGATGTATGACGTCAAAAAAATTCAAATCAGGCTATTTAACTGTCTTCAATGAGTTAAAAAATGATTAGCAGATTAAAGCACTCATATTATGCCTATTAAGGAAAATACTTTTGTTAGATCTGTCTGATCGCATTTTATACAAAGATCCAATGGTCTTAGTTATAAATAAGCCAGCTGGGATACCAGTGCATGCGGGTCCTAGTGGTCAAGAAAATATTGAGGCTGCTTTGGAGCTACTCCGATTTGAAGGTAAAGATTTGCCGAAGCTGGCTCATCGTTTGGACCGAGATACGTCAGGTTGTCTTGTTTTAGGTCGTGGCCCGAATGGGCTTAAACGGCTACATCGGCTCTTTCGGGAAGGTCTCGTAAGGAAATATTATTGGGCTTTAACTATAGGAGCACCAGCTAAGGACGAGGGCCTTATTGATGCTCCTTTAACAAAACTAAACACACGGCAGGGTTGGCGTATTGTTGTTGATCCAGCTGGGAAGGCATCACAAACCCATTGGCGTGTACTCGCGCGAGGTAAGGACATTGCCTGGCTTGAATTTCGACCGAAAACGGGCCGTACCCACCAAGTTCGTGTTCATGCGGCAAGTCTTGGTTTTCCAATTTTGGGTGACTTGCAATATGGGGGAGGGGAGGGAAATTTAATGCTCCATGCTAATCAAATAGATCTTCCGATTTACCAGAACCGACCATCGGTTGTGGTAAATGCAGAACCTGCGCCACAGTTTATTTCAAAGCTCGAATCTTTCGCGCCAGACTGGCGCAACATAAGCTAGGTGCTGTTAATTAGGAGGAACCGATGGGTTGGTTTATTCATCACGTAAATGTCCAGGCATTTGACGTTCAGGAAAGCGCCAAGTTTTATCGGGATATTATTGGTTTGAAGGAAGGTGTTCGCACTTATCCCGAGACTGTTGGCGCAATGAGTAGTGGCCCCGATCGTATTGCTGCATTTGGGCGTGATAACCGCGGCATCCACGTTGTTAAGGCAAATCCAAGCTTCCCCATCCAGAATAAGCTTTTTCACAACCCAACCATTGGTGGACATTTCGCAATTACCGTGACCAACCTCGAAACCGTGAAGGCTAGGTTGGAGGAAGCCGGACATATTGTTTCCGATGCGGGCGTGTACGCTATGGCTGGGATGCGGCAAATCTATGTTTTTGATCCGTGTCAACGAGTGATGGAAATCAATCAAGCTATTGACGACTCAGCTGGTCGTTATCCTCGCCGTGGCGAAGCGCATGATCTTGAGATGCAAGAAGGTGGATGGACTCTGCATCACGTCAATCTGCCCGCTCACAGTGTTCCAGCAACTGTAACATATCTCCGAGATCTCATTGGGTTAGAAGAAAGTCGATGGATTCCTGCTGAGAGTTCTTCAATTAGCGAATTTATAGTTGATCCAGAAATGCTCGCTGTTTTTGGAGATGACAACCGAGGAATTCATGTCGTTAAGCCAACGGCTGAATTTGCAGCTAAAAACGGCTTTAAACACAACCCCACAATTGGGGGGCATTTTGCTGTCACAGTGCCTGACCTAGAAGCCGTGAAGTCACGCCTTTCTGCTTCAGATGTTCAATTCACCGATGCGGGATCGTATGCCATGGCGGGGATGGCACAAGTTTATGCTTATGACCCGTCGATGAACCTAGTAGAAATAAATCAGGTGATTTGACTTTTGGAACTCTGAAACAGTTCCTAAACACTGTGTTAAGCGGATTTTCGGTTTTAAGCTTCAGGAGTTTCGGCTGGTTCTGTGGCGCACATGCTGGGCCTCAGTCGAAAATTTTCATACCAGCGTGTTAAGGCAGGTCTGCCGTGACGAAAGTTCCCAAGCCAATCGCGCCAATCTTGGTAACTCGCCGCAATTCCAACGGTAATCTCTGCAAGGTTGGGAGAATTTGTGTCGCCGCTAGTTTGGAGTTCTTCGGCGCGTAATTCTATGGCATCAAAGCAGCGTTCAATGCGGTCTCTTTGCTTTTGTAAAAAACTCTCCATCCGGTATTCAGAAGGCCGAAGGTGTTCAGCGCGCATAAGGATTTGAGCTTCAATTAGACCATCAGCAATTGCATAAAGAGACCACATTCTATCAGGTTCTGGACCTGTCAGCTTACCGCCAGATAACCGATCCAGATGCTGGCAAGCCAGTGTTGAGCACCCTAGAGCATGGCCTGCGTCAGTGACGAGTGTTGGGATCCGGGCTACGGGGTTATTCTCTGCAAGGCCAGGAGTAAAAGGTACCGTTTCAAACCCCCATGATAGAGGCCAAGTTGTTTGAATTATCTCTATCTCATCCCAGAGGCCAATCTCTCGTGCGGCTACTGAGACTTTTCGTGTGAAGGGTGATGCGGGCGTCCAGAAAAGTTTCATCAAATATTTCCCGTAGTTCAGAAAAGTAACATTGTTACTTAATTTGGTTCGATATGTTCTAAATAAAAATACACCGCCAGCGAAATTAGCAGGCGGTGTATTAATTTAAAAAATGAACTCTATTCTAGTCTACGCGAGCGGTAGCTGAGCCGGTGACCACGGTCTTCCCATCCTGATTTGTCGTAGCTAGTTCTAGCTCAATCTCACCTTCTCCAATCGCAACAACTGTCGCTTTCGAAGTAAGAGTATCACCAGGCCAGACCTGGTTTGTGAAACGTACCCCGAATTTTTTAAGGCGGCCGTCTCCCACGAAATTAGTCAGCATTTTTCCTGTAAGACCCATTGTAAGCATGCCATGGGCGAAAACACCTGGGTAACCAGCTGCTTGAGTGGTGTATACCTCATCCGTGTGCAGAGGATTATAGTCACCTGATGTTCCTGCATACATGACTAGTAGTCCCCTAGAGAGGTTTTCGACTACTATTTCCTCATGAACATCACCGACTTTTAGATCAGTTGCTTTTAAAGCCATCTCTCAGTTCCCCCTCAACCTTGGTCGACAGGGCGTTCGGTTTTTACGCCTACACCCCGAGATGTGACAACGAGCTCGCCCTTCTGGTTCCGATACTCAAGGATAGTCTCAGTGAAAGTTAGCTTTCCCGCTCGTTTGCTTTCTTTCTCCCATACTTTTCCTGGCTTTGTTGTTACGGTTAGGACATCGCCGGGTTGTACGGGAAGATGATATTCAAAGTGCTGCTCCGCATGAAGGCCGCCGGAGCTTGCAGGTTTGCCATCTATGCCTGACGGACCTTTTGCTGATCCAAACCACTTCTCACCGACTTTGGGTCTAAGGAAGTAGTCCGGGTCGAATTGTGCAACGGACCTATAGAATGTTGGTGGTGGTACCACGTGTCCAACTTCAGTGTTCTTTGCATATTCGGCATCATAGTAAATTTGATTGTCATCATTGACCGAGCGCGCAAACATCATGATGTGCGTTGCTTCGATCGGCATTGTGACTTTGTCAGCCATTGTAAGATCTCCTTTTACGATCTTTAAGAAAACTATGTACGGGTTGGTAAAGAAGTCGAAACCGGAAAAAAGTTCAGACTATCGATGGAACTTTTACCCCTATCATTGCATCTCTTGTAATGAGGGCTTCAAGCTGCTCAGCACTCCAGTTATCGGTGCCGGCAGGCCGCATGGGTAACACCAGATATCGCATGTCTGCCGTTGAGTCGTGAACTTCAATTTTGGTTAGATCAGGCAATTCTGTGCCAAATTCTGATAGTACCTTGCGTGGTTCTTTAACAACTCGTGAGCGATAAGCCCGTTTTTTGTACCAGGCTGGAGGCATGCCAAGTAACACCCGTGGGTAACACGAACACAGAGTGCATACGATTACGTTATGCCGTTCTGGTGTATTTTCGACGACAACGACCTCTGGATTTTCGTCTAGTCTAGTTACTCCCATTTCAGCAAAGGCTGATTTGGGGTCAGAGATAAGTCGTTCCCGATAGGCAGAATCAGTCCAGGCACGAGCGATGATTTTCTGTCCCATAACGGGTGTGCGACTATCCATGTCATCAATTTGGGCCTGAATTTGACTGGCCGAAAGGATGCCTTTTTCTACCAGAAGCTCGCGGATCGCTTGCTCCATCACTTCAAACTCTGTGATGTCATCAAGGTCTTCGATTGCTTCATGATCGTCGTGATGGTGTCCGTCGTGGGGCATATCTATTCTCCTATTGGCTGCAACCAATGTTCATATATGTCTGCGGCAAGTTCATCCTGACTGTCTTCTCCCCAGACCTCTTTCCATTCAAAAACAACGTCGTATAGCGGTTGCTCTTCCGCATCCTTGTAATAAGCCAACTCTTCTGGATTTTTATAGATTCCAATTAGTTTGCGCACTTGGCCGGTCTTACCACGCAAATACATTGGAGTTCGACAGTGGCCCTCATGGTCACGAGCGTCGACTAAAACTCTGTCTCCAGCCTTAAAACGAGGCATCATTCTGCTGTCCCCCAATGATTTAATTTATCACGAGCTTCAGATATCCGGTCGGCTAGATCTTCTGCAGAGATAACACCGTCAGAAACTAGGTTAGCTCCTAACGCCTCAATCCATCGGTCGAAATACGCCGAATCATCAGGCGCCGTCTTTAATGACTTTTGTGTGCGTAAAAATGTTTCTCGCACTTGGCCTCCTGCCTTTGGCAGAAGTTGTAGCAATGCATCAACGCGCTTTTCATAAAGCGTAAGGTCACGGTCTGCGGCCATAGGTCTTCCATCAGTTACCTAAATGAAAGGCTATGGGTCTTGAGGGATCGGCGCAAGTCGTCATGATCAATATTAGTTAATTGGAGTTATTACCATGACTGACCGTGTCACCACTAAACTCAAGAAAATGATAGCTGGACCTGAATTGGCTGTGCTTCCCGGTGTAGCGGATGCACTCAACGCCCGCCTGGTTGCTGCTGAAGGGTTCAATGGAATTTATATGACTGGAGCTGGCACATCAGCCAATCGTCTTGGTATGCCAGATGTTGGATTGCTTACCATGAATGAAATGGCGGATAACGCCTGGCGCATTGCTGACGCTTCGGGACTGCCATTGTTAGCGGATGCTGATACCGGATGGGGTGGACCACTTAATGTACGTCGGACGGTGCAACTGTATGAAAGGTCTGGGGTGGCAGGGCTACACATTGAGGATCAAGAGTGGCCAAAACGGTGTGGTCATCTTGCTGGTAAAGCTGTTATTTCCACCGAAGATATGGTTCAAAAAATCAAGGCTGCAGTTGATGCTCGCATCGACCAAGATTTTCAAATTGTTGCAAGGACTGATGCTCTGGCGGTTGAGGGATGGAACGCCATGCTTGACCGAGCTCACGCTTTTGAGGAGGCAGGAGCAGATGTGCTCTTTCTAGAGGCCATGACAACGATGGAGCAGCTAACAGAAGCCCCAAAACTTTTTTCCAAGCCGCTGCTATATAATATGGCTTCAAGTGGTAAGACACCATTTTTGGCAACCAACGAAATACAGGATCTCGGCTTTGGCGTAGTTATATATCCAAATTTTGTTGTTCTTGCGGCTATTCCCGCCATTCGAAGAATTTTGAAACATCTTAAAGAAACTGGAGATGTAAAAAATCTTGCTAACGAAATCGTTAGTTTTAAGGAATTTTTTGATTTAATGGGTATGGATGATGTTAAGGCATTAGAGGAGCGCTATGTGACTGACGAAACCCGCCGAGCTGATTACTGATGGAAGATTTATATCCTCTGCCTCTGCCAGATGGCGTAACATCTCGAATGGTAAGCAAGGTAAATGGACTCAACATTCATGTTCTTGAAGCTGGAGATCCAACCAGACCCGCTATACTCTTACTTCATGGTTTTCCAGAACTAGCTTTCTCTTGGCGGAAAATTATGTTGCCGCTGGCAGATCTTGGGTACCATGTGATTGCCCCAGACCAGCGCGGTTATGGCAGAACCACGGGTTGGGTGTCGGGTTTTGATGAAGATCTATTCACATCGCGAATGCCCAATCTCGTTAGAGATGCGATGGGGTTGTTGTTCCGCATGGGGCATGACCATGCTGAGCATGTTCTTGGTCACGATTTTGGAGCATCAGTTGCGGGATGGGCTGGTGTTTTGAGACCGGATATCTTCCGATCTATTACAGTAATGAGCGCCCCTTTTGCGACGCCGGCAGCTGCTGTGATTGGCGCAGGAGATTATCCGGAGGACCGGATTGACGAGGAGCTTGCAGCTCTTGCGCGTCCTCGAAAGCATTACCAGCACTATTATTCAACCCGAGAAGCAAATTCTGACATGTTAAATGCACCAGGTGGGTTGAAGGAATTTCTTCGCGCTTATTTTCATATGAAAGGTGCAGGTTGGATTGAAAATACACCTTTTAAATTGCAGGGTTGGACTGGGGATGCACTCGCTCAAATGCCGACCTACTACATAATGGACCGAGATCACACGATGCCTCAGGCAGTCCTCGCTGCATCCTCCGCTTCAGAAGATGATTGGATGAGTGATAAGGCACTAAATGTTTATTCAGCAGAGTAT
>VMCJ01000072.1 GCA_008081395.1 Rhodospirillales bacterium
GCCTATGCATTTCAAATTCTTGCGATGCCGGAAACACACCCAAACGCTGAGGTGCGAATACGCCTTTCTACTGCGCTGGCTCAAGCTTCTGGAGCATTAGGAATGTGTGGAGGTCAGGCCCTTGATCTCTCTGCCGGTTCAGCTGAGCGTGATATGGGCTGGATTGTTCGGATGCAACGGCTGAAAACGGGCGCTCTTATAGCATTTTCCTGTGAAGCCGGCGCTATTTTAACAGAAAGCGCAGAGCAGCGCAGAGCAGCGCTTTTAAGTTATGGTTTTGATATTGGTATGGCTTTTCAGATTGCAGATGATCTTCTCGATATCGAGGGTGATGAGGAGGAAGTAGGTAAGCGCTTATCTAAAGACGCGGACAAAGGAAAAGGTACCTTGCCAGATGTCATGGGGATCGAAAATGCTCGCCAATACGCTGAGATGCTTGTAAAACAGGCTGTTGCCAAGTTAGACCTATTTGGTGCAAAAGCTGATTTACTGCGTGAAGCTGCTGAATTTTCTCTGCAGCGCCGCAACTAAGGGAGAGATTGATGTCTCGCCGGCCAACGCCATTGTTGGATAGGATTAGAGATCCTGCAGACTTACGTCAGCTTCCTGAAAGTGACCTGACGCGTCTTGCAGATGAACTCCGATGGGACACAATCGAAAGTGTTGCAAAAACAGGTGGTCACCTTGGTGCCTCTCTTGGCGTAGTCGAATTAACTGTTGCTCTCCACTATGTATTCGATACACCGCATGACCGTCTGATTTGGGACGTTGGTCACCAGTGTTACCCGCATAAAATATTGACCGGTCGCCGGGCAGAAATGGAGACTCTTCGTCAAGGGGGAGGGCTATCAGGCTTTACCAAGCGCAGCGAAAGTGCTTACGACCCATTTGGAGCCGCTCATTCCTCTACATCAATTTCGGCTGCCTTAGGTATGGCGACGGCTTTTGATTTGATGGGTAAGCCTGATAGGGCAATTGCTGTTATTGGGGATGGTGCAATGACATCAGGCATGGCCTACGAGGCTATGAATAATGCTGGTGCTCAAGGATTGCCTCTTGTTGTTGTTCTTAACGACAATGAAATGTCTATTGCCCCTCCAGTTGGTGCTCTCTCAAGCTACCTATCCAAGCTTGCTTCCTCACGCCCTTATGCAAATTTGCGCAATATTGCGAAAGACGTGGCCAAACTCTTTCCAAAGCCGTTTGAAGAAGCGGCGCGGCGTGCTGAGGGAATGGCCCGGGACATTATTGGCAGTGGCGGATTATTTCAGGCACTCGGGTTTTATTATGTTGGCCCCATAGATGGTCATTCGATCCCTGATATGTTGCCAGTGCTTCAACACCTAAAAAATCAGGCGCCTGGGGACAAGCCAGTATTACTGCATGTGATAACTGAAAAGGGTAAAGGCTACCAACCTGCTGAGGCGGCTTCAGATAAATATCATGGTGTGTCAACTTTTGATGTTGATACTGGAACTCAGTCAAAAAGTGTGGCCAAGGCACCCAGCTATACTAATGTCTTCGCCGACACTTTAATTAAGCTCAAAGAGCAAGACCCTAGAGTAATCTCAATTACCGCAGCAATGCCTTCCGGGACCGGTCTTGATAAAGTAGCGAAGAAGTTTCCAAATAGAACCTTTGATGTAGGAATTGCTGAGCAACACGGAGTTACTTTTGCTGCAGGGTTGGCTGCTGAGGGCATGAAACCCTTCGTCGCGATTTATTCTACGTTCTTGCAGCGAGCCTATGATCAGATCGTACATGACGTAGCCATTCAAAAACTGCCAGTTCGTTTTGTTCTGGATCGAGCTGGGTACGTTGGTGCTGATGGTCAAACGCATTGTGGTGCGTTCGATGTTGCTTACCTCGGTTGCTTGCCTGACATGGTCTTGGCAGCCTGCGCTGACGAGGCTGAGCTCGTTCGGATGGTTAACACTTTAGCACAGATAGATGATCGCCCTTCGGCATTGCGTTTCCCCCGTGGTGAAGGCATTGGGGTTGAAATGCCTGAGGGCGGTGCAACTGTGGAGTTGGGCAAGGGTCGTATTGTTCGTGAAGGCGACTCAATTGCAATTTTGTCGTACGGGTCTCGTCTTGCGGACTCACTTGTAGCAGCAGAAATGCTTGCGGAAAGAGGGTTGCAGGCGACAGTTGCAGACGCTCGTTTTGCTAAACCCTTAGACACAGATCTGGTTTCTAAATTGGCACGAGAGCATTCAGCTTTAATAACTGTAGAAGAGGGTTCTACTGGTGGCTTTGGTGCACTTGTTCTGCATTACATGGCGGGGGCTGGTTTACTTGATACAGGACTAGCAGTCAGAACGATGACAATGCCTGATATTTTCCTTGATCAGGATAAGCCTGTACTTCAGGTTGAACGTGCGTGCCTCGATGCAAAGTCAATTATGAACACAGCACTTTCCGCTGTGGGGTCTCCTGCAAAGGCTATGCAGCGCCGCTGATGGCCAAATCACGAGCTGACGTAGCGCTAGTTGCACGGGGTTTGGCAGAAAGCCGCGCAAAAGCTCAAGCCCTTATAATGGCTGGTAAGGTATTTTCTGGTAGTATGCGCGTCGATAAAGCAGGGGCGCAGATCAAAGATGATGCTGCCCTTGAGGTGCGAGGAAAAGATCACCCATGGGTGGGACGCGGCGGGCTAAAGCTTGATCATGCAATTAAAGTTTTTGGTTTAAGCGGTTTAGACCGGGTCGCAATGGATGTTGGGGCTTCAACGGGCGGTTTTACCGATGTTCTGCTAGATGGCGGAGCCGCACGGGTGTACGCTGTGGATGTTGGTAAAGGGCAATTAGCATGGCGCCTTCGTAATGATCCTCGTGTTGTTGTACTTGAGGGTGTGAATGCACGCCACCTAACCGACGAGCAGGTGCCTGAAACCGTTTCAGCTATCGTTTGTGATGCGAGCTTCATAGGCCTCCGGACTGTTCTGCAGCGCCCGTTGGAATTTGCTGAACCTGGATGCTGGTTAGCTGCATTAATAAAGCCACAGTTTGAAGTTGGCCGAGAGTACATTGGTAAAAATGGCGTTGTTCGAGATGTGGCTGCGCGACAGTTGTGTGTTGATAACATCGTTCAGTGGCTCGATGACCTGCCAGGCTGGAGTGTGATGGGTATTACTGAAAGTCCGATAACGGGAGCTGAGGGAAATGTCGAGTTCGTGGTCGCAGCGACGAAAACGTAAGCGCCCGCCAGTACCCGTTGAGGTCGATATTAAAATTGACCGTCTCGGAAGTGGAGGGGATGGAATTTCTGAGCACCTTGGCAAACCAGTTTATGCCCCAGGTCTGCTGCCAGGAGAGAAGGCATTAGTTAGATTAACCAATAATCGTGGAGATGGCAGAATTGCTGAGACTATTACTAGGCACAGCAATAGCGTGGACAGGATAACTCCTGCTTGTCTTCATGCGGAGGCGTGCGGAGGATGCTCGGTTCAACATCTGTCATCATCTGCTTATTCAGAATGGAAAGAAAATCTTTTAACCAAAGCCTTATCTTCAAAAGGACTTGTTGCAGAGCGGCGTCACCCAATAATTCAGATAGAGGATGGACGCCGCCGTTTAAGATTTGCCGTTATTGGAACATCAACTGGTGCCGTACTTGGATTTAATTCTAAAGCAAGTCGAAAAATAGTGGGAATTGAACACTGTTATGTGGCTATTCCCGAATTAACTGATATTGCCCCACAAATTCGATCGCTTCTCTCGAATTTACTTGAGACAGGAGAGACGGCGGACGTTGAGGTGCGTAATTCAGTTTCTGGCTTAGATTTTTTGTTAGTTCGTACGCGAGAGCTAAATTATCAGGAACGTATCGAAATCGCTTCATGGATGTCTGACTTTGATGGAGCCCGATTTGCTTGGCTCCCAGTAGATAATGATATTCCAGAAATCATTATTGAACGTCGACCTCCATCCTTAGACATCAATGGAATGTCTGTAACACCTCCTCCTGGTGCTTTCTTGCAACCCACCGCAGCAGGTGAAGCCTTCATGGCAAAATTCATCGCTGCTCGTCTAGAAGGCTCGAGCCTTGTTGCTGATCTTTTTTCTGGCTGGGGTGCATTTGCACTTCGATTGGCGGGTTCAATGCATGTGCAGGCCTATGAAGGTTCAGAGTTAATGATTTCCAGTTTAAACCAAGCAGCAGCTGCAGCTGGATTAAGGGGGTATGTAACAGGATTCACGCGAGACTTAGAACGACAACCATTATTAGAAAATGAGTTGTCTCAGTTTGATGCTATAGTTCTAGATCCGCCGCGTTCTGGAGCGCTCAAACAGTCTCAATTAATAGCTGCAGGCGGACCCAATCGCATTGTATATTTGTCTTGTAATCCCATAGCATTGGCCCGGGACGCACAAGTTCTGGTAAATGGTGGATATCAATTTCGTGAAGCACAACCGGTCGATCAATTTCGCTGGACACCGCACCTTGAGGTGGCTTGCCTATTTGAGCGGGAGAATTGATGCCTCAAAAGAGTTAAACTAGGCCGGAATACCGTTATGGTTGGTTAGCGATTTTGAATTGGGCGTGAAGCATCGGCTAGAAATTCGATTTTTATAAAAGTAACATTGGTTAGATTTATTTCTTTTCTAAGAGCATATTTTTTAGTTGAAATTCAGTGATAGCATCCCGCTGCATATCGAGTTCTGGGGAGTGGAAGATGACAGGTCGTGTGGACGGTAAGATTGCGCTGATGACTGGAGGGGCCTCTGGCCTTGCTAAAGCAGCAGCAGAAATGTTTGTAGCCGAAGGGGGCTACGTGATGATCGGTGATGTTAACGAGGAGGCTGGTGCTGCTGTTGTTCAAGAGCTCGGCGATAGGGCTGCGTTCCAATATCTCGATGTCACTTCTGAGGATGACTGGGTTCGAGCATACGCTGCCTGTAAGGAGCGTTTTGGTGGTGTTCATGTTGTGCTTAACAGTGCGGGTATTGGTTGGACCCAACCCGTGACTGAGATCTCCCTTGAAGACTGGCGACGAGTTCATGCGATTGATTTAGATGGCGTCTTTCTGGGGTGTAAACATGGCGTGCCTGCAATTGCAGAGACTATTCAGGCAGGTATTAATGGCAGCAAAAAGGGTTCAATCGTTAATATTTCGTCCATAGCTGGAAACATAGCAGGTCATAATATGGCCGCTTACAATTCAGCAAAGGCAGCTGTTCGGCATTTAACTAAATCGGTGGCTCTACATTGCTGTCGTGAAGGCTTTGATATTCGTTGCAATAGTGTGCATCCAACATTCGTTGATACACCTATTTTAAATAAGCACACAGAACGATTTGGTAGGGATGAGGCTTTTCGAAAGCTCGCCCGGCAAGTTCCAATTGGCCGAGTTGGTGAGCCAAAAGAAGTTGCCTATGCAATTTTATATTTAGCCTCTGACGAGAGTAGTTACACAACTGGTTCGGAACTGCTGGTGGATGGTGGCATTAGCGCAATGTAGTCGTTTATAGGCTTTCATATCCTGCATTTGTGACCTTGCTATTTTTTAACACAAAAGGCATGCCTTCTAATAGTATTGCTATTTAAAATCCCTGCTAGGAAATAATACTCGTGCTTGATCACGTGGATGACGCGGCCGAGGGATTGCAACTTGTTTAGTTGGTGGAGATTGATGTGATATCTCACCAGGTAAGGTAATGGGGCTGATTGATTGTTCGTCGCAAACAAGTTTTTCAAGTAGATGAGATATGTCTTCTAGTTTGTCAGCAATAATGTGAGTGACAATTCCTTCTCGTTGAAGTTTTCCTGTCACTTTCAATAGTCGTGCCGTTAGCACAATGCGTCGGTATTTTTCAAAAATTTTTGGCCAGATGATGACGTTAGCAACTCCTGTCTCGTCTTCTAATGTCGCAAATATAACCCCCTTAGCACTACCGGGTCTCTGTTTGGCAATTACCAGGCCAGCGATAGTTGTTGGGTTATTAATAGGTAATATTGTTAGCTCGCTATTCTTAGAGCTGCCCGTAATTGTATGGCGTAGTATGTCTAAAGGATGTGCGCGGAGGCTTAGGCGAAGCGAGGAATAATCTTCATAAACTTCCTCTCCCAAGGTGGTTGGTATGAGTTTGACGATATCTTCTGCGCCATACTCTGATTCATTAGTTGCAACAAAGAGTGGAAGAGGCTTTCTAGACTGAAGTGTCGCCACCTCCCATAGAGCTTGCCGGCGAGATAACTCGATGTCTTGAAGTGCGTCGGCTTGAGCAAGTTTTTCGATAGAGGCCTGCTGTAGACCAGCACGTCGCCAAATTTCATCAACTGATCGGTAACCGTTACCACGTGCTGCAACAAGCCATTCTGCATCTTCTTCTCGGAACCCTTTGATTTGTCGAAATCCTAATCGGAGAGCCCAATATGAATTATCGAGACTAGGCTCCAATACATTGTCCCATTCTGAAAAGTTTACGTCGACAGGCCGAATCTCAACGCCATGCTCCCGCGCGTCGCGGACTAGTTGTGCAGGTGCATAGAAACCCATGGGTTGGGAGTTTAAGAGTGCACAGAGAAAAACGTCGGGGTAGTGTTTTTTGATCCAAGCAGATGTGTACACGAGAAGGGCAAAACTGGCGGCGTGGCTTTCGGGAAAGCCATATTCACCAAAGCCCTCAATCATTGAGAAACATTGTTGGGCGAATGCATCATCGTAACCATTTTGGTGCATTCCTTGATGAAATTTATCTCGAAAAGCATGGATTTTGCCGGTATGGCGGAATGTTGCCATAGCGCGGCGTAATTCATCAGCCTCTCCAGGAGAAAAGTCGCCAGCTACGATAGCAATTTTCATCGCCTGTTCCTGGAAAAGAGGTACTCCAAGTGTACGACCTAGTACTTCTTTAAGTTCAGATGATGGATAATCTACTGCTTCTTCACCATTTCTACGACGGATATAGGGATGAACCATGTCTCCTTGAATTGGTCCGGGACGTACAATCGCTACTTCAATCACAAGGTCATAAAAGGTACGTGGACGCATCCTAGGTAGAAAAGCCATCTGTGCCCGACTTTCCACTTGGAAAACGCCCACACTGTCCGCTTGGCAAAGCATATCGTAGACGGATTGGTCCTCCCTAGGAACAGAGGCAAGAGTCAATCTTGTGCCATAATGACTTTGAATTAGGTCAAAACACTTGCGAATTGCACTCAACATACCAAGTGCAAGAATATCAATCTTAAGAATGCCTAGTGAATCTAGGTCATCTTTACTCCATTCAACGACCGTACGGTTTTCCATTGAAGCGTTCTCAACGGGTACGAGTTCATCTAGTCGACCTTGAGTAATTATAAAGCCACCAACATGTTGAGAGAGATGTCTTGGAAAACCTATTAGTTCTTTTGCTAGTTCTAATGTGAGGGCTAAGCGACGATCATTTTGATTAAGGCCAATCTCCTGCAATTGTGTCAGGTCCATATTGTTTGAAGACCAGTCCCAAGTTTGACTTGCAAGTGCAGAGATTGTGTCTACTGAAAGCCCCATGGCTTTGCCAACATCACGTACGGCACTGCGTTCACGGTAACGTATTACTGTTGCAGCTAGCCCAGCTCGCTCCCGTCCATATCGACGGTAAACATATTGAATAATCTCTTCTCGGCGTTCGTGTTCAAAATCGATATCTATATCTGGTGGTTCGCCTCGTTCGATTGAAATAAATCGCTCAAATAAAAGATTTGCCTCCATTGGATTAACTGAAGTGATGCCGAGACAATAGCAGATTGCTGAGTTTGCCGCCGATCCACGACCTTGAGAAAGAATGCCTGAGCGCCGAGCAAAATTTACAATGTCATATACGGTTAGAAAGTAGTGCGCGTAGCCAAGTCTAGCAGTGAGTTTAAGCTCATGCTCTAGCATAGTGCGAACTTTATTGGGTATGCCTTCGGGATAACGGCGATGGGCTCCAGCCCAAGTTTCCTGCTCAAGATAAGCTTGTGCTGACATTCCAGATGGTACAGGCTCATTTGGATATTCGTAGCGCAGCTCGTCTAGGTTAAAACAGCAACGATCTGCAATCTCAACAGAACGAGTAACGGCTGTTTCATAGCCGCGGAACAGATTTAGCATCTCAGATGCAGTTTTTAGATGCTGTTCAGCATTAACTAAGCTGCGACGACCAAGGGCGTCAATTGTACAATTATTTTGAATGCAGGCCAGAATATCGGCAAGCTGGTGACGTTCTGGGACATGCATAATCACATTATTTGTTGCAACTAAGGGTGTGAATGCTGTTTCAGCTAAATTGGACAAATTTTTTATTCGATCAGAATCGTCTGCTCCAAGTAGCCGAGATGCGGCTAGAAAAACTTGGTCGCCAAGAGCATCTCTCCAGTTTTTTAAATTCTGCTGAAAGTTTGAGAAAAGGTCGCTTGGTGGAATAGCTATCAGGATAATGCCGGTTGCGTGCTTAAGTACATCGGCAGGGTGAATTTCGCACTTGCCTTTATTAGACCGTCGTCGGCCAAGCGTAATTAATCGGCAGAGATTACCATACGCAGATCGGTCCTGGGGATATGCTAAAAAGCTCTGTCCATCTGTAAGGTCAAGGCGAGCTCCTGTGATAAAACGAAGTCCTGCCTTTTTAGCAGCAATATGAGCTCGGACAACTCCAGAAAGACTGTTTCGATCAGCAATTGCTATGGCATTATGATTTATATCGGCTGCCCTTTGAGCAATTTCTTCTGGTAGTGATGCACCTTCCTGAAAGCTAAATGCTGTTAGTGCTTGGAGTTCTACATACTGCATAAGTTACGCAAAAAAACCATGTAGAAACCAAGTGTCTTTTTGGCGATATAACCAAAGGCGTTCACCTACTTCATCCTCAACTCGCCAATAGTCGCGGTAACAAGGCCATTTAGGGTCTTCTTCCCACCATTCGGGCAGAATGCGTTCTGGTCCCGCGGCGTAGAAAATTCGGCGGAGGCTAGAACCGCGACCTATAATGGTTGGAGCTTCTAAAAAATTTCTGCTAGCTACTACTTTAATAGGGATTGGTTCTGATAAGAGAGTGATGGGACGAAGGCCAGGTGGTGTTGGCCAGTCATCATTATTAGTAGTATCGCTCTTGATTGGCGCCCTATAGAAGTCGCATCCAGGTTTCCAGCTTTTTGCCGGTTTAAACCGCTGCACAGCATTAAATCCAACCCTATTGCCAAGCGTATCAACTAATTTTTCCAGTGCCTCCGACACCACATCACCGCCAAGTATATCTCGCTGACGATAATTAAGAGTCTCGGTTTTAGCCGCGAACAGAGTTATCGTTTCAATGCCAAAACCAGGATCAATAATTCCCAACTTTTCTTGAAAAAGACGATAAAAGCGAGCTTTTTCTTGGCTTGGATTTGCTATGCCAACTGACAGTTTTTGATGAGCGCCATTCACCTTCTTAACATTTAGATCAAGTAGAGTTGCGCTAATACCGCTGGCGGTAAGGCGGAAGATTAGTTTTTCTAATAGATGATTGAGTGCACTCTCGAGTGCCTCCCGCTCACAGATTGGCTCTTCAAAGGTACTTCTAACCAATAAGGGTGCTCTTATTATTTCTGGTACAATTAATTCGGTGGCATTACCCAGTGCTTGGTCGAGACGTTCGGTTAATTGCATGCCAAAGCGCTTTATTAAGGCTTGGCGAGGTAAGTTAATAAGGTCTTGTATGCGTGTGATGCCAACACGTTTTAGCTTTATCGAAGTTTCCGCAGTTATACGCAGGGCGGAGACTGGCAGAGATGATATGGCTTCCTTAAGTTTTCCTTGCTCAACTATAGTGCCTGTTTTGCCATAGTGAGACAGCGCCCAGGCAGCACCTGGAGTTTCGGCAAGGGCAATACGTGCAGATATCCCTAATTTGTTTAGCCAGTTGGTAAGCCTTTCTATGAATGCTTGTTCACCACCAAATAAGTGGGTGCCGCCAGTCATATCCAAAAATATGCCATCAATACCAGTAATAGAAGTTATGGGTGTCATACGTTCCATTAAGCGAGTTAATGCTTTGAGGCTCGCCAATTGTTTATTCTGCTTATAGGGAAGGACCTTGAGGTCATTTAGAATTGCGCGCGCGTCAGTAACTGTCATTCCCACCATGATACCTTCTAGTTCTGCTGCGGAGTTAACTGCAGAGATAACCAATTTAGAATCACTTTCGATAAAGAGGGCGAGTGGTGTGTCTTGCCATGCTGGACTATGGCGGGTCATTAGGTCAGTAGCTATGTAGGGAAACCAGATTGAAACGAACTTCCGGGCCATGCCATTCCATCTCCCATTTCATTTTTGTACCTTTTTTGTTCTTAAACAAATTAACTTGTAGTCGCGGTAATTTTTGAGCTGTTGTTGGGAAAAAATTGACGTTGAATTGGGTTTCCGCAGCGCTTGGATGTATATTTTTTCCGTTAGGGGAAAGGATTATAACAAGTGTTTTTTGCTCCCCTGCAATGAGCTGTAGGCGGCGACTAGAAACAAAATCAGGTGAGTGTTTTGCTTCGACAATTACAACGCTGCATGCGCCAGATCGTACTGATTTTTCAGCTGCCCACAGCGTGTCATTATCCTTAGAAAAAATATTTATATAATTGTTAACATTGTTTTTTATTTGAAATATACCATCAGGGTTAAGTTGTTGTTGCTGGCTGTGTGGTTTGATCCATATGATCGTACCTGTAGTCAAAGAAGCAAGCATACAGGCTAGAGCTACCGCGCCTGGCCCATAAATTTCGTGCATTGCATGTTTTCTTAATCCGCCGCCAAAAATACGATCGATCCTATGATCGCCAAAAGATATTACAGGACCAAGGTTGAGGTTTTGTCCTGTGTACAGTTTGGATTTATGGCATTGAAGAGTGTTAATATCGAACTTCATGTTCCTATTATGTTCTTTTTTGCGTTGAGGGCAATATGCTAAAATGATGACTGTGTAAAAATTCCTAGGCACCATTTTATCAAAATTGTTTTGTCACTTTGTAGCTAGCCTGTAGTCGATTGTCCGTCGACGTAGCCTTAATTTTTTTCTTATACTGAGCGACGATTTTAAGGGGATTTCGGTGACTGATATCTGGCGCATGTCTTTGTCTGAGCAGTCAAAGGCGGTAGAGCGAGGGGAGCTCTCTCCGAGTGAAATCATTGATGCTTTAATTGCAAGAATTGAGCGACTTGATTCAAAAACTAATTCTTGCGTGACCTTAATGGGTGATGCGGCAATAGCTTCAGCTGCGATTGCTACTTCGGAGATAGCTAATGGTCGACGTATTGGACCTCTGCACGGTGTGCCGTTGGGGCTCAAAGACATCTTCGATACAGCAGGTGTATTAACGGCTGGAGGCTCAAAGACAGCGTTGAGCAGAGTGCCTACACGTGATGCAACATCTGTCTCGCGCTTAAGAGCGGCAGGAGCCTTACTTCTTGCTAAATTAACAACCCATGAGTTTGCGCATGGCGGTCCGAGTTTCGATTTGCCGTGGCCACCTGCACGAAATCCATGGAACGTAGAGTATTTTACTGGTGGGTCCTCAAGTGGGTCAGGTGCTGCTGTTGCATCTGGATTCATGCCTGCGGCAATGGGATCAGATACGGGTGGTTCAATTCGAGGTCCTGCTACCTACTGTGGTGTTGCTGGTTTTATGCCAACATACGGACGTATAAGCCGTGCGGGCATTATCCCAAATTCGTTTACGTTCGACCATGCGGGTCCATTGGCTTGGACTGTCGAAGATTGTGCCTTAATTCTAGATGCTACTGCTGGTCCTGATTCAGCAGATCCTGCAAGTGCGCATGCTGCACCTCCCAACGCTGCAAAAAGCCTAGGGCAGTCAATTAAGGGCCTCCGTGTAGGAATTTTGCGCCATTTTTGGGAAGAGGACTTAACGGTTCAACCTGAGATGATTGCTGCTGTTGAACAGGCAGCTGAAGTGTTATCTGAAGCAGGCTGTTCTGTTGAGGTGGCTCGTATTGCTCCAGTAAGTGATTGGTATGATGTTAAAATTGTTATAGCAGAGACTGAATTATTTAATGTTCATCGTCGCAAATTAATGATTAGTCCTAATGATTTTGGGCAAGATTTTCTAGCGCGTAGCCTTGGAGCGTTGTTGTTTACTGCTCAAGATTATGTAGCTGCTCAACGAAGACGCCGGCAGTTAATGACAGACATGCAAAGTGTCTGGGGGCGTTTTGATCTTTTGCTTGCGCCTAGTGCGCTTGGGGGGGCACCTAGACTTGATGGTCATCGCACGAAGGCTTTTTGGAAAAACCCGAGTATTCTAACGCCTTTTGATGTTACGGCAGGCCCTGCTTTAAGTGTGCCGGTTGGGTTCAGCAGCACTGGATTGCCGCTGGGGGTACAGCTTGCAGGTCGGCCATTTGATGATGCGAGGACGCTGGCGGTTGGTCAGATACTAGAGGGAGCCTTAGGGGCGCGAGATAAGCGTCCAGATTTGGAGGGTGATTTTCAAATCGATGTAACAGCGCCAGCTCAACCTCTACTTGAAATAGAAATTACTGAACTGGAGGCGGATCGCATAAGAGCGATTGCAGCAGCGGCAGGCTTTCCTCTTACCGATAGGCTTTTTGCACTTTTGGCTGAGGCAGCCCCATACGCTTGGGCGATGGGACAGCGTCTAGATCGGGATTTCAGTTATTCAGACGAACCAATGAATATCTTTGTGCATAGTAATTAGGCAAATATGCGGTTAAAAATTAAGCCTGTGGTGATTTTTTAATCAATTAGTAAATTTGATTTAATTTTAAGCATCTTTCTGCTTGAAGCTTTGGCATTTCCCGATCATGCATTGAGCATGTGATCGAGACCAGGGGTATAATTATGTCTGCGAAAACTTGGGCGTCAGTATTAGGAGCTTCTTGTGTTGTATTTGGGGCATGGCCCGCTGCGGCTCAGGAGCTCAATGGTGGTGACACGGCTTGGATCATTGTTGCCACAGCGCTTGTTCTTTTTATGACATTGCCCGGGTTGGCGCTTTTTTATGCTGGATTGGTTAGATCAAATTC
>VMCJ01000054.1 GCA_008081395.1 Rhodospirillales bacterium
TCATTAAGAGCTCGGACGACTTCATCGATCATTCGGTCGTCATGATTTGGGCCAGGTGTAAAACGTAGTCGTTCTGTACCTCTTGGTACGGTTGGGTAATTTATTGGCTGAACATAAATTCCAAAATCTTCCAGTAGGATATCACTAGCCTGCTTGCAAAGTTTGGGATCGCCCACAGGAATGGGGACTATATGGCTGACAGAAGGTAGTTGCGGAAGGCCTGCAGCAGAAAGTCCGTCTTTCATTAACTGAGCTTGTCTCTGCTGAGCTGCGCGCTCTTGCCCGCTTAATTTGAGATGACGCACAGCAGCTAACGCACCCGCTGCTAACGCGGGGGCAGGAGCAGTAGTAAATATGAAACTAGCAGCATAGGATCGGATAAAATCTACGGCAGCCTCAGTTCCGGCTACGTAACCGCCAACAACCCCAAACGCTTTGGCTAGAGTGCCTTCTATCAGGTCCACTCTGTCCATGACACCGTCACGTTCAGCAATGCCTCCGCCGCGTTCCCCATACATTCCAACAGCATGAACCTCGTCCAAATAAGTAAGAGCTCCAAATTCTTCTGCTAGGTCACAGATTTCAGAAATTGGAGCAATATCACCGTCCATTGAATAAACGGATTCAAAAGCAATTATTTTAGGACGAGCGGGATCAACTGACTGTAGGAGACGACGTAAGTCTGTCATGTCATTGTGTTTAAAAATATGCTTTTCAGCACGGCTTGTTCTTATTCCAGCAATCATCGAAGCATGATTAAGGGCATCTGAAAAAATTACAGCATTTGGAAGCATACCGCCCACAGCACCAAGAGCCGCTTCGTTTGCAACATATCCAGAGGTTAGAAGCAGAGCCGCTTGCTTTTCATGGAGATCAGCTAGTTCTTGCTCCAATTCAACATGAAAATGATTGCAACCTGCTATATTGCGTGTTCCTCCAGCTCCTGCGCCTTCAGTTCTGAGAGCACTTTCTGCGGCTCGAACTACATCGGGGTGCTGACTCATTCCAAGATAATCATTGGAACACCAGTTAATGATGTTCCGCTTGCTACCGTCAGGATGATGCCAGATAGCGCGGGGATGCTGTCCTGCTAAACGTTCTAAAGCTGCAAAAACGCGATAACGACCTTCATCTTGAAGGCTTGAAATTCCACTTTGGAAAAAAGCTTCATAATCTTCACGGTTCATATTGTTTAAAATCTTTTATTACCGGAGCAAGAATGAGGATGATCCCTAGCATGAAATAGGCTCTGACGCCGACTTTTTCCATAAGGTCAAATCGTAGCGGATTAATGTAAGCCCCAAATCTAAATTTGTTGGTTGTTAACTCATAAACCGGCCACCATTAACATCTAATGCAGCGCCAGTGATGTAGCTGGCGTCATCAGAAGCAAGAAAAAGAATAGCAGAGGCAATCTCCTCTGGTCTTGCTGCTCTTTTCATCGGTATTTCTTCCATGCGCAATTTCTGTTCATCTTCAGGAAGGGCGCGGTATCGGGTCTCAACTCGCTCTGTAAAAACTGTACCTGGAGCTACAGCATTTATGGTTATCCCGTACGCTGCCTCTTCAAATGCTAGTTTTCTGGTGAAACCTAGGACAGCTGCCTTTGCCGTTGAGTAATGAAGATTTGAAATTTCAGAAATGCTGCGCCCGGCAATTGATGCAAGATTTACAATTCGTCCATAACCCTGCGCCCTCATGCTTGGAACAATCGCTCTCGTGAGGAGAAAAACACTAGTCAAATTGATATCTTGAAATTGACGCCATTCATCAAGACTCAGATCTTCAATTGGCCTGGGATTGCCGCCAAATCCAACATTATTGATTAAGATATGAGGTACGCCGATTTCTTTATTAGCCTTAGCTACCGCTTCATTCACTTGATGCTCATCGGTAGCCTCGCAGTGAATAAAACAGAGTCTGTTTGCTGAGGCACCTGCATCATTCCGCAGAGCGTTTGCAAATTCTCCATCTTCGGGCTCTTTATCAATGACAACAAGGTTGCCACCTTCCGCCAAAAATCGGAGAGATGTGGCCTTGCCTATGCCTTTAGCGCCACCGGTTAGAATTCCGGTTTTACCAGCAAACCTTCGGCTCATTTCCATTTTTTATTCTCCTTTAACGCCTGGGTACACACGCTGACCATATGCTTTACGGAAACCTATCGTTTCATTGTCGCTTGGTTTTGCAAAGGATAGAATAGGGGAAGTATAAGATCCCTGCATGAGGTTGCGAAGTGATACAGCTGCTTTCCCTTGCTGGATTAGAGCTGCAACACCGTTAATAATTGGGGCTCCTTTACTTGTTTTGTGGATACCTTGATCAGCTACGATTGCCATTACAACGCCACCTGCAGCAATAACCACTTCAGCGCCAGCATCTACCGTTTCGTCCGCGGCTCTAATGAACCTCTGCAGCAGAGCATCTGTTGCGTCAGTGCTAGATCCTGCTGCCTCTAACTCGGCCATAGAAGGTACTTGCATGGAAGAAATTTTAGAAACTTTATCTGACAGCCTACGGCGATTAATCACATCCCAAAGGCGAGGCTCAAATTTTTTATTTATTGAAACAAATCCAAGTGTTTCTCCCATTGTTTCAGCAGTCTGAAGTACGGTCTCACCTAGGCTTATCACTGGGATATCTGCGATTTCTCTAGCTTCGCGAAGTCCTGGATCAAATAAGTTGCCTATTAAAAATGCATCATAGCCTTCTTCTTGGGCACGATGTACGTTCTCCAAAATTTCAATAGTTTCTAAAAATGCAAGGTACCGATACTGATCTCCTGTGCCGCCTTGGCGTCTGATCCCATGAACATCTACCGAAAAATTTGGCCCGGCCGCAGCGTCTATAAGGCGCTGTAGTGTCGCCCGGTACTTCGGGAATGATCCTTCTCTAGTTACACTTTGGTACCAGAAGCGCATTGGGCATATCCTCTTTATAGTTCAGAATATTAATATCAGTTGATTCCAAAGGCTGGATGTAAAAATGTCGGACGATAAAACCATAAAGAGACTTGAAGCGCGAATTAAGTTGCTAGAAGACCGCGAAGAGATACGGTCGTTGAGAGACTCTTATCACGCTGCAATAAATGATGGACGCTATAGCGATATTGCAAAGCTTTTTACTGATGATGCCTATGTAAAATTGGGATACTTATCCGAAAGCCATGGAAAGGCTGAAATTGAGGCTACTTTTCAAGGAATGGAGGAAAGAGACCGATTTTTCATCAAGCAGATGATTCATAGCCACAGAATATTTGTAGATGGAGACCGGGGAACCGGTCATTCCTATTTAGAGGCTAGATATGGCAGGTTTGGTGTCTCGTATCTTGTTTCTGGTCGCTATGATGATGTCTATTATCGAACGGAGGCAGGTTGGCTGTTTAAAGAAATGACAATTGATTTCTATTATACGGTACCAAACGGTGTTGGATGGACGGGGGACGAGCTCCATTATCTAAAGCCAAAATAATTAATGAGTGATAGGGGCAAAGAGGTTTTCTGATCAAAAATTAAATTAATAATGGGTTGTAAAACAATATTTTTATTGATCCTTTGGATGATTTTGCCCATCAAATTTAGTTACTTTAGCTGTTGAGATTATTTGAGAGAAATTATCAAGACAGCGAATATTCACAGTAAGCCGTTCTGGCGCGCTCCTTGGCCTTCCGTAAATATGTATTCCGCATTTTTTACAAAATTTATGTTCAGCCACATTTGAACCAAATTGGTACATGGCCAAAGAATTTGAGCCCTTAAGTATGTTGAGCTCATTGGTTTGTACTGCTACGTGCAAAATACCTTTCTTTTGACAGATGGAGCAGTTGCATTCAGTTATATTTTGTATGGGAGATGTTTTAGAAATAACGATCTCCACATCGCCGCAATGGCAGCTACCATGATAATTAAACACGCACGTTTATTCCTTGTGTTTTAGAATAGATCACAATGTGGTCTCAATTTTGGCTATCGCGGCGTCTACATCAGGAGCTATTTCAAACAGATCAAAAATAGATTTATCCATGAAACCATTATCGACACTATTTTCCAATGTTTTTAAGAAATAACTCCAGAATTTGTTCGTATCTATAAGTATTATAGGCTTTTTATGAAGTTCTAATTGCTTCCAAGTTATAATTTCAATTGTCTCATCTAAAGTTCCCACACCACCAGGTAAGATCAGGAAAGCGTTTGCGATGCTATACATAATTTGCTTTCGATCATGCATCCCTGAAGTTGTGATGAGGTCATGAAGGCCTTCGTGCCCAGCTTCGCGGATGCGAAGAAATTCTGGAATTACTCCTATTACTTCACCTCCCGCTACGATGGTCGAATTCGCTACCTCGTCCATTAAGCCTACGCCACCACCGCCGTAGACCAATCTCCAACCACGTTTTCCAATAGCCGTTCCTGTAGCTACCGCGGTGGTGCGAAAGTCCAAATTATTGCCCTTTCTGGAACCACAGAACACGCAGACGTTAAATTTTGTTGTCATGGAATGAACCAATTGAGCTGTTGTGACATGAGTCCTCTTATAAAAACATTAATTGCAGTGCATTATGTGACATTGGCTGAAAAACGCTTAGAGCAGGCTTCGCGGGAGGGTTTGACGTCGTGAAAAGGTCTTGGTGGGCTCGACTCCTAACAATAGGGATAATAATCGGCGGTGTTTATTACAGCCAATTAATAACAAATGAGCCAGCCGATGGCGAAGCCCAAAAAGTTGAGATGTCGCCTCGGCCAACTACTCCAACGGAACAACCTAATGATGAAGCGCTAAAGAAGGCACTCAACGACGCTCAAAAAGTCTTAAGCCGGACTAATGAGACCAAACCGGACGTCACAGCAACCAGTCAAAGCTCAAATTCCTCTAAAATGGATGAGGGTGAAAAAGCGGCTAACGATAATCTACCCCGATTTGATGTGGCAGAAGTCGATGAGCTTGGGAATGGAGTATTCTCGGGTCGTGCATTTCGAAATGTGCGGGTCTGGTTGAAGAAGTTGGATGGCTCAGTAGTTGGAGAAACAGTATCTCTTGAAGATGGAAGTTTCACTATTCTCACAAATACTCCCTTGCCTGAGGGAGAAAGCGTACTGGCATTAGTTGCAGAAGAAATTCCTGGCGGCGAAATAAAAGTAGCTTCCGAAAGATTAGTTATCTCGAGATTTCCCGGAGGACCGGCCCTTATTGTGGCGCAAAAAGATACTGCAGACACTGTATCTAGAATATTGCAAGAACCTGTAACTAGAAAACCTTTCGATACGGCTCAAAAAAGCGAAGATAATGCGTCAGTATCAAAATCTAACGCCTCTAAAGAGAGTGCCGAAGGCAAGCTACTAAAGATAAAAATTATCGATTATGACGAAAAAGGACGTTTAGCGATTAGTGGGAAAGCTAAACCCGGTTCGAAGATAAGTATTGAAGTTAATGGTAGGACCATTGGCTCGACCAATACTGATGATCAGGGGCAATGGTCGCTCACAACCATCGAGGGTATGGCTGATGGGGCCAATAAAATTGTGGCTAAAGCCTCTTTGGGCGATGAATATTCTACCACAAGTATGCCGTTCGCCCCTGATGAATTAGTCCAGAAATTTCCTAAGGGGCGATTGGTTGTGGTTCAACCCGGGAATAGCCTATGGCGGATTGCAAGGCGCACGTATGGATCAGGTTTTCGCTATACTGTGATCTTTGCTGCAAACAGGGATCAGGTAACTAATCCAGATCTTATTTATCCAGGACAGGTTCTGCACACACCACCAGTTAAATAATCTCCATTGAGAGCTCTTGAGTTCTTGGGCCAATGCAACAAAGGCTATCATGCAAGAAGTTTGCTAATTCGAGCAAAAATTAAGGATTTTGTGCATAGATCAGTTGATCGTTGAGGGCTTAATGGAGATTATTACTCCTGATTTTTAAAGTTCCAGTGGGATGATCAATGCCAACGATACGAGTAAGCCAAGTAAGTGAAATTGAAGATGGCGGAAAAATAGTCATTGAAGCTGATGGCGAACAAATTGGTATCTTTCGGATTGGCGACGATTTTTATGCCTGGAAAAATAGGTGCCCACATCAAGGCGGTCCAATCTGCCAGGGAAGAATTTTTAATAAAGTAATTGAGGTCCTAGATGCTGACTTGAAGAGTAGGGGGCGGGATTATGATGAAGAGAGCACTCATATAGTCTGCCCTTGGCATGGGCTTGAGTTCGATATACGAACTGGGCAATTCGCTGGCGCATCGGACGTTAAAATAATGGCCCTCGATGGGTATCCAACCCAGGTTCAAGATGGTGATGTTTATGTCATCATCTGAAGATATCCCAAAAGGAAACGATCCAGCAGCAGATCTAGAAGCAATGTCTGGCCGCGTTTGGGAAGATGCCAAAGCTCTTCTGGCAGAGGGCGAAGCGGGCCGTATTTCAGATGTAGCAGTTGCAAGGATTATGACGGCTGCATTAAAGCTTTATGCTGCAAAAGCTGATGGGGAGATGCGGAGCCCTAAAGCAGTGCTTGGTGAGAGTGACGAAATTTTAACGCCTACCGAGGCTTTAACGTCGGTCACAGAAATCCTGCGAGCCCTAAGACTAGGACCGATGGAATTTGGCCTCTGGTCTCGCCGTCGTCCAGAAGATTATCATGATCTCCCACCAGAGCCTCTCAGTGATTAGTGTGTTGTTAAAGTATTTCTAGAAAGGAGACAGGCAGTGGACGCAAATATAATTTCGCCAAAGGTAATGCCCGTCCAGGAAATGGACGTCTATACCGATACTCGCGATTACCTCGCGCCTGCTCGTGAAGACGCCCGGAAAATGGGGTTTGCGGATTGGTTTATCTGCGACATCGATGCCCACCACTTAGAGACTGTACACTGGCACGAAGTCATCGAACACATAGAAGACCCTGTAGTTCGTCATCAAGCAATGACTTATCAAAAAGAGCGCTTTGGGGCGCCACCTTATGGATTAAATGGTGACCTTGGTCTTCGATACCAGGATGTAGGGGGGCGAATTCCTCATCAATCTGGTCAGCGTGAGAAGGTGGAAGAAGGCGACGTCCATAGAGATGTTGTCTTAACTCGTCGCGCTATGGAAGCGATGTGTATCGATAAAATGGTAGTTTTTCCAACCCCGATGCTTTTTCTGGGGATGCACCCTCAAGTGGAAATGGAGGTGTTGCTTACTCGTGCTTATAATCGGTGGCTGACAGAACGGGTAACCCCGGGTGATGATGGTATTGGAGCATTGGCCCTTCTTCCATTTAACTCGCCTGAAGATGCCTGTCGTACCGTTGAGGATTTTGCAGACAAACCTGGCGTTATCGGATTTACGGTAACCTCAACTCGATACAAGCCTGTGCACGCAAATGAGTATATGCGGCTTTATCGTATGATTGAGGAAACGGGAAAACCAATTGCTTTTCATGCGGGCTACCACTGGCAAGACCCTTCGTTAGCGACATGTAATAGTTTTCTAGGAATGCACGCACTTGGATTTGCCTGGTGCAATATCGTTCATATGACGAATTGGATACTAAATGGAATTCCAGAGAGGTTCCCTAATCTAAAATCGGTATGGATTGAAAGTGGTCTTGCGTGGGTTCCATTTGTAATGCAACGCCTCGATGATCAATATTTAATGAGGATGTCCGAGGCGCCTCTCTTAAAGCAAATGCCCTCTGACTATATGCGCCAAAATTGTTGGTACACTTGTCAGCCAATGGAAAAGTCTAGTGAGGTGGGTCTCAAGGCTACTTTTGAGATGATTAATGCTAAGACCCAATTGCTTTACGCATCGGACTGGCCACACTTTGATTTTGATGCACCACGTGTCATCGCGGAAATTGACTGGTTAGACGAAGAAGCGAAACGAAATATTCTAGGAATGAACTCCGCTCGTTGTTTTGGTTTTGAACCAAAACTGAAGTGGAAATGATAAGCTCGTTTAGCGAAACAAAACTAACTTTTTTTGTTATGCCTTATTCCCAATCTTTGGTTCCTCTTTTCGGATAAGGCGACAGATATTTTCCTTATGTCTAAGGATAATGAGTATCGCTATGAGGGCTGTAGCTTCCGTCAATTGCCTGTCACCAATCAGAACCGCTGTTATCGGTGCTGATATTGCGGACAATAAACCACCAACAGAAGATATTCTTGAGAGAACCACAGAAGTTATCCAAACCGCACCTGCAACGAGCCCGATTGGTGCTGCGAGTCCAAACCCAACACCCAAAAATGTTGCAACACCTTTTCCGCCTTTAAATTTAAGCCATATAGGGAAGCAATGTCCTAAAACTGCGCCATAGGCAGCCAGCGTAGCTAGGTCTGGGCCACCAAAGTGCCATCCTAAGACAACAGCAGAGGTACCCTTTCCAATATCAAGAATAAGTGTGAAAGCAGCTAAACCTTTTCGGCCAGTTCTTAAAACATTCGTCGCACCGATATTACCGGAACCTATTGTTCGAATATCTCCAGCACCAAATAGCTTTGTTAGTATAAGTCCGAACGGTATTGAGCCTAGAGTGTAGGCTGCTAGGAAGCCGAAAATTAAAGGCCAAATGAAATCCCAACCTCCTAAGGGATATATCATTATGTGATGCGTCCATCATAGACGATACGGCCATCCACCATCGTTACCATGATCATTCCTTGAACAGGACGACCATCGAATGCTGAGTTTTTTGATTTTGAATTAAGTTTGTCTGAGTCAACTTTGAAGGGCCGGTCAATATCAAAAACGACTATATCTGCCGGACCGCCTTTCTTTAAACTTCCTCCTGGAAGGCCAAGAAGTTTTGCTGGGTTTACTGTCAGCTTCCCTAGGAGGTCGAGTAATTCAATTTCACCCTTATGTACAAGTTCAAGACACACTGGGAGCAGAGTTTCAACACCCACAGCACCAGGGTTGGCTTGAGCAAAAGGTAGACGCTTTGACTCTTGGTCTTGAGGCCAGTGATCACTTGCGATGACGTCGATAGTTCCTGCCTTGAGGGCTTCAACAATAGATCGACGATCATCTTCTGATCTCAATGGTGGTGATAGTTTTGAAAAAGTTCGATATTGTAAAATCTCAGTCTCATTTAGGGCGAAATATGCTGGAGCGGTGTCAGCGCTAACATTCAGGCCACGTGATTTCGCTTCTGCAATTTTATCGACAGCGGCAGCAGTCGAAATATGCGCAGCGTGATAGCGAGCGCCTGTCATTTCAACAAGTCGGATGTCACGTTCCACCATCATGACCTCTGCTGCGGCAGGTGCCGCAGATAGACCTAATCTGGTCGCAAATTCACCCTCAGTTGCTACCGCAGACGCTGTTAGTGTTGGCTCTTCGGGGTGCTGAATGACTAGAGCGTCGAAACCACTGGCATAAGATAGAACGCGACGCATCATCATGGCGTCTGCAATAGCAATGTTACCATCTGTGAAGGCTCTTGCTCCCGCCTCCTTTAACAATCCCATTTCAGTGAGGCGTTTCCCGTCAAAGCCCTTAGTGGCGGCGCCATAGACAAAAATTTTAACTCCACGAACTTCGCGAGCACGTCTTGCAACAAATTCTACGACTGCAGCGTCATCGATTGGAGGCTCAGTATTTGGCAGCCCAACTAATGTTGTGATGCCTCCTTTAGCAGCTGAGGCAGAAAGGCCGTCGATAGTTTCTTTGTGTTCTTCGCCTGGTTCACACAGGTGAACCCGTATATCTACGAGGCCAGGGGATAGACATAGACCTTTGCAGTCTAAAACCTCGGCATCTGGAGGCGGATCTCCAAGGTTTGGTCCAAGATCCGCAATTTTTCCATTCTCAACGAGAAGTCCACCAACAACATCCAGATTACTCGCTGGGTCTAAAACTCGGGCATTTTGGAAGAACATACGCTTCATTCTGCCGGCCCCTCATTACCCGTGAGATCTCTTGTTAAGAGATCAAGACATGCCATGCGTACTGCAACGCCCATCTCTACCTGCTCTTGGATTAGGCTGCGATTAATGTCATCAGCTACATCTGAGTCAATTTCCACACCTCTATTCATCGGGCCAGGGTGCATAATAAGCGCGTCTGGTTTAGCCATTGCAAGCTTTTGGCTGTCCAAACCAAAAAATCGAAAGTACTCAGTTGTGGAGGGGACAAAACTTCCACGCATCCGTTCTTGCTGAAGTCGCAACATCATGACGATGTCTGCATCTTTTAAACCCTCTGAAAGGTTAGAATGGACGGTTACTCCGTATCGTTCTACCTCAGCTGGTAAAAGAGTACGGGGCGCCACCAGCCGTACCTCTGCACCCATAGTTCGAAGCAAAATCATATTTGAACGGGCAACGCGGCTATGAAGAATATCGCCGCATATTGCGACTATAAGGCCAGAGAGTTTTCCCTTACGTCGACGGATTGCAAGAGCATCTAAAAGAGCTTGTGTTGGATGCTCGTGCGCACCGTCGCCGCCATTAACAACTGAGCAGCGCACTTTTTGCGAAATCAGACCAACGGCTCCAGATTCAGGATGTCGAACAACCAATAGGTCGGCATGCATTGCATCTAGGGTTAAGGCTGTGTCTAGGAGTGTTTCGCCTTTTCGAACAGAGCTCACTTCCGGAGAGATATTGATGACATCCGCCCCTAATCGTTTTCCAGCCAACTCAAAAGAAGTGCGTGTACGCGTCGAGTTTTCAAAAAAAACATTAATAATTGTTCTTCCACGTAGCGCGTCACCTTTTTTGTTTGCACTGCGATTAAAATCGACATAGCGATCCGATAAATCCAGAAGCAAACCAATTTCGGCGGGTGAAAGGCCCTCGATACCAATAAGGTGGCGAGAGGACAGCGACTCAGCAGATGGCATTATCATAGCACCGCTTATAATCCGCGAATTAACCGCTCGCTATACTAAAAACTGTGGACTGTTAAACCACAGTTTCAGATCCAACAAAATTTTGGTGTTAGCAGTTAATTCTGTTTAAGCATGCGAATAAGCTATGATCGAACTTTAACGTAGGAGCCTGGCGCAGCCTCAATACTGCTTAACTTACCTTTGCCTGGAATACGGGCCGGAACTTTTTGACCAGTATTACTTAGGATCCAAGATTGCCAATCATTCCACCAAGAGCCAGGTTTTTCAACAGAGCTCTCTAGCCAATCTTCTTGTTCATCTAATTTTTGCTCGTTAGTCCAGTAGCTATATTTCTCTGCAGTAGGAGGATTAATTACCCCTGCGATATGTCCTGAGGCAGCCAGCACAAATTTTGATTGACCACCAAAACGTTTCATACCCTGATAAACGCCTGGCCATGGAGCAATGTGATCCTCCTTAGTGGCTAGGAAGTATGTTGGAACATCAATATCGCCTAAATTAATTGGTACATTACCCATAGAAATACCGCCTGGCTCACGCATCAAATTTTTTTGGTACATATTTCTGAGATAAAAAGAATGCATTGCTTCAGGGAGCCGTGTGGAATCAGAATTCCAGAACAATAAATCAAAAGGAAAGGGCTCTTTCCCCATTAGATAATTACTTACTACAAAAGACCAAATTAGGTCGTTAGAGCGTAAACTATTAAAAGTTGACGCCATTTCAGCACCGTCTAGAAACCCTTTGTCGCGCATTTTACGTTCAATGGCTTGAATTTGATCTTCGTCGACAAAGACTGAGAGTTCGCCAGCTTTTTCAAAGTCGACCAGCGTTGTGAAGAAGGTGGCGCTAGCAAAGCTGTCCATATTCTTTTTGGCGGCGTAAGCCAGTGTTGCGGAGAGTAAAGTACCCCCTAAGCAATACCCAATCGCATTTACCTTCTGGACACCTATATCTGTCTTGATGGCTTCTAATGCGGCAAGAGGGCCATCCATCATGTAAGAAGTGAAGTCTTTGTGTCTCAGTTCTTCTGTTGGATTTATCCAAGAAATTACATAGACACTGTGACCTTGATCTGTAGCCCATTTAATAAATGAGTTTTCTGGACGGAGGTCGAGGATATAAAATTTGTTGATCCATGGAGGAACTATTAACAAAGGTGTTTCAAATTGGGTTTCAGTAGTGGGCTCGTAATGTATCAATTGCATTAATTCGTTCTGGAAGACGACTTGGCCCGGAGTTACTGCGATATTCTCGCCAACAGAAAATGCCTCCATATCTGTTTGGCTAATACGAAGCTGCCCATGCCCGCGCTCCATATCGCTTAGGATATTCTGCAGGCCTTTGAGTAGATTTTCTCCACGTGTCTCAAGTGTTTCTTTGAGAACAGTCGGGTTGGTTGCTACAAAGTTGGTAGGGGATATTGCGTCAACAAATTGGCGGGTAAAGAAATCAACTTTTTTTGCAAGATGGGGCTCAAGCCCTTCAGTATGCCCCGTTTGATCTACTAACCAACGTGACGTTAGAAGATACGATTGTTTTATGTAGTCAAAAATTATGTTGTTTGACCACTCTGCGTCTTTAAAGCGTCGGTCGCCAGCGTCCGGAGTAGCGACAGGTGCCGCTTCATTTCCAGTTATCCGTTGGAGTGTGTTCTGCCAGAGAGAGGAATACTGAGCCCACAGATCTGCTTGTGCTTCGATCATTTGAATTGGGTTTTCCGCAAGCTTCATTGCATACTGCATGAACGTCTGCCCGATAAGCATAAATTCCTGCTGTGTTTCACCTGTATTTAATTTATCTGCATTTTCAGTGAAATCAGCAATTAATCTCTGGCTTCTCTCGGCAATGTCGGTTAGCTCTTCTGCAAGGCGGCTCAATGCTTCCGGAGAAGTCGGCTCTGGAATAGTATTCATCGGTCCCTCCAAAAATGTTGCACTGCAGCAAGCAACAAGTAGATGTGTTAAAATGCAAGTATTTGCAACGTTATTTATGATTTTAGCCGTTGCGGCGGGCTGTCGCGGCGATTACCCAAGCTTGGGCTCTGCGCCAGTTGAAGCGCCTAACTCCATGGTAGAGGCGAG
>VMCJ01000088.1 GCA_008081395.1 Rhodospirillales bacterium
TAACAGTATGGCCAAGGTGTAAGTGTAAATCTAAACCATCATGTGCAAAAGCCGATGTTGGGACAAAAGCGGCCAGCGATATCACGCGTATCATTAAATGGTACTCCCATTATGGGTGGCATCTAATCCACCAGCTTCGACAATAAAATTAACGATATCTGCAAGGCCTTCACCTGCCTTTAGGTTTGTAAAAACGAAAGGCCTATCACCCCTCATGCGCTCAGTATCACTTTTCATAACGTCCAAATTGGCCCCCACTAGAGGCGCCAGATCAGTCTTATTAATAATGAGGAGATCTGAACGGGTGATGCCTGGCCCACCTTTTCGTGGAATTTTTTCACCAGCCGCAACGTCAATCACATAAAGTGTTAAATCAGCTAACTCTGGACTGAAAGTTGCCGCCAAATTATCTCCACCTGACTCAATGAGGCACAATTCTGCCATTGGAAATTTACCGCTCATGTCAGCGATTGCAGATAAATTAATTGATGCATCCTCACGAATAGCAGTGTGAGGGCACCCCCCAGTTTCAACACCCTCAATTCTTTCCGGTGGCAATGCCCCTGTACGCGTTAGGATCATCTGATCTTCTTTAGTGTAGATATCATTTGTAATTACAAAGAGATCATAATCATCACGCATTGCCTTACAGAGGGATTCACAAAGCGCTGTTTTGCCAGATCCAACGGGACCACCAATTCCCACCCGAAGAGGGCCGTTCTGAGACAAGGTCATGATCTAAAAATCCTTGTGTATTGAGTTTCGTGTTTCATCGAATGAACATCGAGCATCGGAGTTGCGGTCCAAAGGCTCTCAATATCGTCAACTCCCTCCACCGCATCCGCAATTGATCGTTCCAGTGATGCAATTGTGTGCTGGCCATCCGTTTGACCGAGGGGTACCAATCTCACACCTGCAGAGACGATGTTCGCGATGAAGGCTTGCAAATAGAGAGATAAAGCCACCTCTAGTGGCGCACTATGTACTCCCGCAACAAAACCGGCAGCGACAGGAAGTGGCGGACGTATTTTAAGTTCATTTTGGAAGTTAATAATTTCTGCTTTTGGCCAAACAGAGGCTATCGTTTTTAAGAAAGCCTCGCCTTGCATATCACTTTCAAGCGTCAGTTCGGCCGTTGGCGACCATGCAGCCGCTTCACTCGCCAACGCAGCCGCCAACACAGGATAGTTAGCCAACCCGTGAGCTGATTTAAAAAATGCCGCCTCTGTTCTTCCAGAGCCAATTAACAAAAGGTCCTGCAGCCACTTGGTTAATGTCGAGCGGTCGAAAACATCACCAGCCTCGATCGCCGCTTCTAAACCGTGACTGTAGGAAAAAGCGCCTATTGGAAAGGCGGGCGAAAACCAGGTCTGCAGCTTCAGTAAGGTTTGGGCATCAATCATGATGATGATGATCCCCGTGGTCATGACCATGGTCATGATTATGATGATGGCCTTGAGCATGCCCTCCATAAGCCCCGCCCTCAGGCTGAAAAGGTTCTTCAACGCTCTTAGTGTTCCCACCAAGGCCTCGCACCATATCCTCCAATACATGGTCGGGCCGAATTAATATTCGGCCTTCCTGCACTTCCGCTGGAGTATGTCTATTACCCAAATGCCATGACAGCTGCATTAACGTCAGAGTGTCTGAAGCGGTAACCTCAATTAGCTTTTCTGGTTTAGCTACTACTTTAAACCAACGGCCGTCGCTTGCGCATAGGCCATCGCCATTAGCCATTGCCACTGCTTTAGGCAGGTCAAGTAATAGGTATTCACCATTCTCAGCGCGGAGCCTAATTCGGCGACGATGGCGCTCATCAAAGTCTAACAGAATTTCTGCAACTGCTTGACCTGGCCAATGACCACCTGGAGCATGTTTGGTTGACGTTAACATTAGAAAAGGAAGTACCGCTGGGCCATAGAAACCACCTCTGCGGGTTCGCAGGTGAGGAGTGCACCATCGGCCTTAACTTCGTATGTCTCTGGGTCAACTTCAATTGATGGAGTTAAGTCATTTAACTTCATTGATGCTTTTGAAATATTTCTCACTCCCTTGATTGGCAGCAATTGCTTGTCAACTTCATGGCCAAAATTTAAACCGGCTTCACTAACAAAGGTGATACTGGTCCGAGAGCGTGCCTTTCCATACGCGCCAAACATTGGTCGATAGAGCTCTGGTTGAGGTGTTGGAATAGAAGCATTGGGGTCGCCCATCACTGCAGCGGCAATCATTCCGCCCTTAACCACAAGGTCAGGTTTAACGCCAAAAAATGCGGGCGACCAAATCACTAAATCGGCTAACTTACCAACCTCTACAGATCCAATATGGTCGGACATGCCATGAGTAATGGCTGGGTTTATTGTATACTTTGCGATGTAGCGACGAGCGCGAAGATTATCATTTTCACCAGTTTCACCTGACAATCGCCCAAATTGCTTTTTCATTTTATCAGCTGTCTGCCAGGTGCGGATCAGTACCTCTCCCACACGTCCCATCGCCTGACTATCAGAAGCAATAATCGAGAATGCGCCCATGTCATGCAGAATATCTTCAGCTGCAATAGTTTCCTTTCGGATACGGCTTTCAGCGAATGCAATATCTTCAGGGATTTTAGGATCCAGGTGATGGCAGACCATTAACATATCGAGGTGTTCATCAACTGTATTAACAGTGAATGGTCTAGTAGGATTTGTTGAAGAAGGTATTACGTTTTGGAGACCACAAACCTTGATGATATCTGGGGCATGACCGCCGCCAGCTCCCTCAGTATGAAATGCATGAATAGTCCGACCATCGATTGCTCGAACGGTATCTTCAACGAACCCAGACTCATTCAGAGTGTCAGTATGGATCATCACTTGGATATCCATGTCGTCTGCCACGCTGAGGCATGTATCTATTGCGGCAGGTGTAGTGCCCCAATCTTCATGTAACTTGAGCGCACAAGCTCCTGCGTTAATTTGGTCAACTAGGGGTGCCGCTGATGACGCGTTTCCCTTACCAGAAAAACCAAGGTTCATTGGAAAGGCATCTGACGCCTCTATCATCTTAGAAATATGCCACTCACCAGGAGTGCAAGTTGTAGCGTTTGTGCCAGTCGCCGGCCCTGTACCACCGCCCAACATAGTTGTTACGCCCGAATATAAAGCCTCATCAATTTGTTGAGGACAGATGAAATGGATATGAGAATCAAACCCACCCGCAGTTATTATTTTTCCCTCTCCCGCAATAATTTCTGTTGATGGTCCAATAATTATATCTACACCTGGCTGAACATCTGGATTACCCGCTTTTCCTAAAGAGACAATCCGGCCATCCTTAATACCAATATCAGCTTTCACAACACCCCAATAATCAAGAATTAAAGCATTTGTGATTACAGTATCTACTGCCCCGTCACTTCGGCGCACTTGGGATTGCCCCATCCCATCGCGGATTACCTTCCCGCCACCAAACTTCACCTCATCGCCATAAATTGTGAAGTCTTTCTCAACCTCAATAAACAGTTCGGTATCCGCAAGTCGGACTTTATCGCCGACTGTTGGTCCAAACATATCTGCGTATGCAGCACGTGAAATTTTTGTTGGCATATTTAATTTTCCTTATTGAGCGCACCCATGACTTCACCTCTGAAGCCAACTACGCGTTGCTCACCTTGGAATGGAACAAGTTGAACTTGTCGGGTCTGGCCTGGCTCGAAACGGACTGCTGTTCCCGCTGCAATATCAAGCCTCATCCCTATCGCAGCTTCCCGATCAAAATTAAGAGCCGGGTTAGTTTCTGCAAAGTGGTAATGGCTCCCAACCTGAATTGGACGGTCGCCAGTGTTTGCTACGCTCAATGTTATAAATTTCAGGCCCGAGTTTAATTCAATTTCACCGTCTGCAACGATATATTCTCCAGGGATCATTCAACGGCCTCCTAACGTATTGGGTTGTGAACAGTGACTAGCTTCACACCATCAGGGAATGTTGCTTCTACCTGAATGTCATGGATCATTTCAGGGATCCCATCCATAACTTGTTCTCTTGTAAGAACATGTGCCCCAGCCTCCATCAGATCTGCAACACGCCGACCGTCACGAGCTCCTTCAACCACGAAATCTGTAATTAGGGCTATTGCTTCCGGATGGTTGAGCTTGACGCCTCGGTCAAGTCGACGACGCGCCACCATGGCGGCACAAGCAATCATCAATTTATCTTGTTCACGCTGCGTTAGCCGCATACTTTCCCCCTAACAACGCCAAACTCTAGGCACTTCTGCAGGACGTCCCAATGCAGCCGCCCTAATTATTGAAATAATCTCGCTAAGTTGCTGTTTGAGCATTCCAGCCTCATTTCCCAACATGCGAACCACGAGCATGCCCCTAACGATGGTTGCTCCCCCCATCGGCCCAATAACATCGCGCGCCAGGCCAAGAACCTCAGCGGCATTTGCTCCTGCATAGAAAATTGTTGCTAGTGCCCGAGCATTAGCAAAGCCAAGAGAAGAGCTTAAGGAAGAAAGCCCACCCTCAATACGCAAGCCCTCGCGCCAAATAGGCTGACCAGCAACATCAATGCTCCAGCGGTCTAGGAAAATACCCCTAGTAAAATCTTCATTCATGGCCCATCGCCCAAGAACAAACATTTCAGAAAGAAGCAGGCACGATCTTGCACCCAAACTTATATTTACTGCTCTGTTAAGCTTAGCCCCATCAAAAAGGATGCTTTCCTGAGGGAGGTACTCAAGTGTAGAGCCATCCTCAATTTTTATGACAGTCCTTATCGAAGCTGGCATATCAATGGATCGATATATTTTCTCGGCGGCTTGTCCTGTGACTAGAGCTTGAGCGTTTTGCGCGACAAGAATGTCAACGTGCGAGGTATCTCCTCCCGCAATTCCACCCGATGTATTAGCAAGCACAGCTTCAGGAATACCCCCCTGAACGGAGGGGGTTAATATACGCACTGGAGCACTTGCATAACGCTCAACTATACTATTGCGATTATCACGATTAGCGAATGCTAATCGCGCAGCTCCATGGCTCCGCTGAAGTTGATCATCAGACACTGAGTCGGCGTCGAACATCTGCTTCATCCAGCTCAGACGGGGCACCCGCCATTACTACTTCACCACGGTCCATAACGACATATTTATCAGCTAATTCCTTCGCAAAGTCGAAATACTGTTCAACTAAAATGATAGCGATATCGCCTTTGGTTACCAGAGACCGGATCGCTGCTCCAATCTGTTTGATGATTGAGGGTTGTATTCCTTCAGTAGGCTCATCAAGTGCCAAAAGTCTTGGCCTCATTACGAGTGCCCTTCCAATCGCGAGCTGCTGCTGTTGCCCTCCTGACAGATCGCCACCTCGCCTTCCCAACATCTCTTGCAAGACAGGGAATAGTTCAAATACCTCAGGAGGAATGAAACGATCTCTCCTTGGGAGCATGCCAAAGCCAGTCTTTAAGTTTTCTTCGACAGTTAGCATCGGAAAAATCTCTCGCCCCTGAGGCACCAAAGCAATCCCAGCACGCGCACGATCGGCTGCGCCCATTTGCGTGATATTATTATCTTCCCACGATACAGAGCCACCTTGGACGCGAGCTTGCCCAAGGATGCCGCGAATAAGACTAGTCTTTCCAACACCATTGCGGCCAAGAATACACGTGACTTCGCCCTTAGCAGCGGTCATCGTCACGGAACGCAAGGATTGGCTTGCGCCGTAATAGAGGTCGATGTTGCTAACCTTCAACATTTTTAGCGCCCCAAATAAACTTCAATTACGTCTTCATTATTAGAGACAGCGTCTAATGAACCTTCAGCAAGTACCGATCCTTCATGTAATGCAGTCACTTTACACTCGAGAGCTCGGACAAACTCCATGTCATGTTCAACGACCACAACTGATCTTTTCCCACCTGAAATCTGCTTTAACATTTCTGCTGTTTGCATAGTCTCAGCATCAGTCATTCCAGCAGCAGGTTCGTCAATGAGCAGAACGTCAGGTTCCTGAGCCAGCACCATACCAATCTCTAACCACTGCTTCTGACCGTGGGACAAAGCCCCAGCTATATCATTTGCTCTTGGCGCTAATGAGATTTCATTCAATAGGCTATTAATCCGGTCACGGTCTTCATCTGAAAGTCGTGCAAACAATGTCTTACTTGCACGCCGGTCGCGCTTAAGAGCTAACTCCATATTTTCAAAAACAGTGTGGCTTTCGAATACAGTTGGACGTTGGAACTTCCGTCCAACACCTAAAGACGCTATCGCTGCCTCATCTAACTTCGTTAAGTCGTGGCGGCCGTGAAGTAGAACGTCTCCTTTGTCAGGCCGGGTTTTGCCTGTAATAACATCCATCATGGTTGATTTGCCCGCACCATTTGGACCAATCACAGCCCTTAGTTCACCTGGCTCTAGGAATAAGCTAAGTTCATTAAGGGCCCTGAAACCATCAAAAGTTACCGTCACACCACTTACATAAAGACTAGCGTTGGTAAGAGAAGGGCTCGTATTAGTCATTCCTAACCTCCATGGAAGGCAGACTAGGTTTTAAAAAACGCTTTATAAGATTGGTGAACCTTCCGATCTCTCCAACAATGCCCTTTGGAAAAAACAGAGTTACGGCAATAAAAAGGCCACCGAGCGCGAAAAGCCAAATTTCTGGCAATGCGCCTGTCAAATAAGTTTTAAGATAATTTACAGCTACCGCCCCAAGGGCTGCGCCAACTAACGTTCCACGCCCGCCAAGTGCAACCCAGACAATTATTTCAATTGAATTTGCTGGAGAAAATTCCCCTGGGTTGATGATGCCCACCTGCGGAACAAAGAGCGCACCCGCCACACCTGCAATCATTGCGGAAACCACAAAGGCTACGAGCTTGTACCCTTCAGGCCTATACCCAAGAAAACGCGTTCTACTTTCCTGATCCCGAACAGCTGCCAAAACACGACCATATTTTGACATCGTCATCCAACGGCAAACCAAATAGCCACCAATCAATGCTGCTGCCGAAGACAGCATTAGTGCCGAACGTGTACCTGCCGCTTGTAGGTCGAACCCTAAAAAGTCTTTAAAGTCTGTAAGACCATTATTGCCCCCGAAGCCCATATCGTTTCGGAAGAAGGCAAGCATCAAAGCAAAAGTCATTGCTTGAGTGATAATCGAGAGGTAGACGCCCGTAACCCGACTTCGGAATGCAAACCAGCCAAATCCAAATGCCAAAGCACCAGGTACAATCATGCACATCAAAATAGCAAAGAGAGGACTATCAAAACCATTCCAGTACCAGGGAAGTTCCTGCCAATTCAGAAACACCATGAAATCTGGAAGATCTGGGTTTCCATAAACTCCACGGTCACCAATCTCCCTCATTAAATGCATGCCCATGGCATATCCACCCAGGGCAAAAAAGGCGCCATGCCCAAGGCTTAAAATTCCTGCGTAGCCCCAAACAAGATCAACAGAAATAGCAAGTAAGGCATAGCAAAGATATTTACCTATTAGGCCAATCATATAATCCGGAACATGGAACGATGATCCCGTTGGAGTGTAGGCATTTAGCATTACAGCTCCTAAGGCCACCACTAATACTGCGGATATGAAAATACGTCCTTTGCCATCTATTAAGGAAAGCATCTGTTAATTCTCCACCGCACGCCCTTTGAGGGCGAAAAGTCCGCGTGGCCTGCGTTGAATGAAGAGAATGATGGCAACCAGGACAATTATCTTTGCAAGGACAGCGCCCGATACTGGTTCCAAAAACTTGTTCACTACGCCGAGCGATAACGCTCCCACCAGTGTCCCCCAGAGATTTCCAACCCCACCAAAGACCACCACCATAAAGCTATCAATTATATAGGACTGTCCGAGGTTTGGACTGACATTATCAATCTGGCTCAGAGCTACTCCGGCCATGCCAGCAACCCCCGAACCAAGCCCAAAAGTCAGTGCATCAACGCGAGCAGAACGAATGCCCATTGCATTCGCCATCCTCCGGTTTTGGGTAACGGCTCTCATTTCTAGGCCGATGGAAGTGAAACGAATGAGTGCCCAAACTCCAAACAGAACCGCTAGTGCAAAAACTATTATCCAAATACGGTTGTAAGTTAGGAGTACACCACCAGCGAGCTCCATTGCTCCACTCATCCACTCTGGGTTCCCCACTTCACGGTTTGTAGGTCCAAAGATAGAGCGAACAGCTTGCTGGAGAATTAATGAAACTCCCCAAGTCGCCAGCAGTGTTTCTAGTGGCCTTCCGTACAACCATCGAATAACGGAACGCTCTAGACCAATGCCTATCATCCCCGACGCTAAAAATGCCGCAGGAACCGCAACCGCAAGCGAAAGGCCAAAATATTCTGGTGCAGCGGATCGAAAAGCTTCCTGAATCACAAAAGTTACATACGCACCTATCATCACCATTTCACCATGAGCCATATTTATGACGCCCATGACCCCAAAGGTTATGGCTAGGCCAATCGCAGCAAGGAGCAAAACCGAACCGAGGCTTATTCCTTGAAACACGCCTCCTATTGCTCGATATAGGACTAAGCGATCCTCTACCGCATCAAGAGCTATAATAGCTGCTTGGCGGACTTCTATATCGTTCTCCGCATCACCTGTAAGAGGAGTTAAAAGAGCACGAACTTCACTCGCATCGCTATCACCTAAGGTTGTGACTGCAGCGATACGTTTCTCTTGAGGTACTTCAGGCCTTATATCAATGGCAGCGATTGCCAAGGACATTGCTCGCACCACACTATCGTCACCCTCTTTTTCAAGCGCCTTCATCAGAATTGTGCGCTGATCTGGGTCAGGATTCTTCAAAAGATTAGACGCAGCTTCTAGTCGAACTTTGGCGTCAGAATGGGTCAAGTTAAGGCCGCCGAGAAATCCTCTAATTAAACGCCTTAATTTATTATTAACCCGGACTTTTTTTAATTCTTTTCCAGAGGCTGTGCCAACCTCATCTAAGGAGACTGGGTCGGTTAGAACGAAAGCGTCTCCCGATCCCGTAGCTATAAAAAGCTGGTTGTCCCTTTTCCTAAAATAAAGATCACCCTCAGCCATTGCATTCAAAATAGTAGCGGCAGATGGATGTCCGCTGTCTGCAAGTTGTTCGATCCCCTTAGCACGTTTTGATGCAGACTTTTCACTGAGAAGAGTAAGCCCGGGCAATGTTTCTGAAGCTTGGGCTGATGCCACAGCCGCAACACTGGCAAACGCAAGCGCAGATAAAAACAATGCTACAAATTTTATTAAGTCTCGCACCAGAGGATCCAGTTATGCGGCGGGAAGAGGAACCGGGACACAGCTCACACTGTGCCCCGGATAGTTCTGAGAAGCAGAAACCTTAATAGCTAGCTGCGAATTTAGGTTTTTCGCAGTTGCCACACACCCAAGGATAGGTCCAATCTGCCGTCAGTTTGGCACTCTCAGGGATAAAGTCTGACCAAGCATCGCCAATCACAACACCGTCAGTAGACCATACCGTCTCAAACTGACCATCAGCCTGCACTTCGCCAATAAGAACTGGCTTGGAAAGGTGATGGTTAACATTCATGACAGCCACCCCACCTGTGAGGTTTTTAACTTTCTGGCCATACATTGCCTGGCGAACAGCATCCACATCAGTGGTTCCAGCCTGCTCAACGGCCTGCACCCACATTTTAAAGCCGATGTAGTGCGCCTCCATAGGATCGTTGGTTACGCGCTTTTTGTCTTTAATGAATGCATGCCACTTTTTAATAAAGTCTGCATTTTCCGGCGTTTCAACTGACATGAAGTAATTCCACGCCGCCAAGTGACCAACAAGCGGTCCAGTGTCGATACCTGCCAATTCCTCTTCACCAACAGAGAAGGCAACCACAGGCAAATCTTCTGCCTTAACACCCTGGTTGGCGAGCTCCTTATAAAAAGGCACGTTTGCATCACCATTAATTGTAGACACTACAGCAGTCTTTTTCCCTTCGGAGGCAAATGCCTTAACCCGAGAGACAATTGTCTGCCAGTCAGAGTGACCGAAAGGAGTGTACTCCTCCATAATATCAGCGTCCGAGATTCCTTTAGCGTTCAAGAAGGCTCGAAGAATTTTGTTGGTTGTGCGTGGGTACACATAATCAGTACCCAAAAGAGCAAACCGGGTTGCCCCACCGCCATCTTCACTCATGAGATACTCAACAGCAGGAATTGCTTGCTGGTTTGGAGCAGCACCAGTGTAAAAAACGTTTCTGCTGCTTTCTTCACCCTCATACTGAACTGGGTAGAAGAGCATACTGTTTAATTCTTCAAATACTGGCAGAACTGATTTACGCGAAACCGAGGTCCAGCAGCCAAAAACAGCTGAAACTTGTTCCTTAGATATTAATTCACGCGCTTTTTCTGCAAAGAGGGGCCAATTTGAAGCTGGATCTACAACTACAGCCTCTAACTTCTTTCCTAGCAAACCACCTTTTGCATTCTGGTCCTCGATCAGCATCAACATCGCATCCTTAAGCGTCGTCTCGCTAATCGCCATTGTTCCTGAGAGAGAATGGAGAATTCCAACTTTAATTGTCTCTTGAGCGGATGCTAGCGCCGACGAGAAAGAGAGAGCTCCCGTCATAAGGCCGGCCGCTGCCCACCTCTTCAATTTGCTACTTCCAGACTTCATAGTATTGGCCTCCTAGCCACAGTTAAACACGACTAGGAAAAAGCAATTTTCATGCCAAACATGATTTATTTTTTGAAGATAAATATAACCCATTGAAAATTAAAGATAAAAATATTTTCAGCCTTATTTTTATTGTTTTTCAGCGCGATCTTTAGACTGATCACTTCCTATTCTATGACCCATATATGCCTATTTTTTAATCTCACGATTATTATGATTAATTTATAGGCATATTGGAAACAGCAGAACTCACTAAAGGCCTTCAAGGATAGCAATCAAAAGGATGTCAAAACTCAGGAGGTGCCGATTGAAAGAAGGTTTTCAACTGGCTTGTAAAGTTCTTCAAGATACGCCACGTCTTCTGAAGGCAATTCGATTGATGCGGCTGCAACTAATTGATCAAGCTGGCTAATCTTGGAAACCCCAACAACTGGAGCCGTCACCTCTGGTTTTGTCAAAAGCCATGCAACGGCAATCTGAGCAGGCGTGTGTCCTAACTTTTCAGCTACTTCGACACAACGAGCTGCAATTTTAAAATCCATCTCGCCGCGATAGAGGCCCTCTGTTCTTTTTCTGTCACCGCCTTGAGAGCGCGTTGTGGTACCGCCATCAAAACCACCTTTATACGCACCTGTAAGAATTCCTCGCGCAAGCGGTGACCAAGGTGTCAGCCCTATACCAGTCATTGCACAGTAGGGGTTCATCTCCCGCTCTTCTTCGCGATAGATCAAATTATAATGATTTTGCATTGAGATGAACTTAGTCCATCCATGACGCTCTGCAGTCATTTGCAACTCACAGAATTGCCAAGCGAACATCGAGGAAGCGCCAAGGTAGAGAGCCTTACCTGCCTTAACGACGTCGTGCAGAGCCTCCATCGTTTCTTCGATAGGCGCGGTTCCTTTGGCTAAGCCCCCATGCGGATGACGATGAATTATGAGTTGATCCACATATTCGAGGCCCATTCGCTTCAAGGAAGCATCAATGCCTTCCATTACATGCTTTCGGGATAAGCCGCCTTGGTTTGGGTTTTTGCCCATCGGGGCGGCCATCTTTGTGGTAACGACATACTGGTCTCGGGGAGCAAGCTCTCGTAGCAATGCACCAACAACTTCCTCACAAGCACCAAGGCCATAAACATCCGCACAGTCAAAATAGAATAGCCCATGGTCAAGCGCTGCTCTAAAGATTGGTCTAGCTTCATCAATTGAAAGCGTCCAATCGCCTTGGTGTCCCCGGCCGGGCTCACCAAAATTCATCGTCCCCAAACAAAGGCGCGAGACACTGAGCCCGCTCTCCCCTAGTTGAACGGTCTTAAGCATCGGCTTTCCTTAATGTTTAGCGAAGTGCAGCGTTAATCGTATCTAGAACTGAAGACCCGGGGCACAGCGTGCTCTCGCGAAGCTTATTGAGAGGCACCGATGAGGTCTTCATATTAGCGTGAAGATCTTTCGGCAAAGGATCAAGGTAAAGAAGACCAGTGGCTAATTCACCCGCCTGGCTTTTCTCTTCAATGAAGCTAAGAGCCCCTGCCTTATCAGCCGGATCATAATCAGGCGTTATTTTTCGAAGCCTCAGAGTAACGCCATCAGCCTGCGGAACCTCTACCATCTCACCCGGACCGTATTCAGCTGTCATAGGGGGAGCGCCAAGGATCACATCAAGGCGATT
>VMCJ01000019.1 GCA_008081395.1 Rhodospirillales bacterium
ATCAGAGACAATCGTAGCCACCGTAGCCTGCACTGGAGCAAGCCACAATGGAAGCTTACCCGCATAGTTTTCGATCAGAATTCCAATAAAACGCTCGAAGGATCCAAGGATAGCACGATGAAGCATCACTGGCACATGACGTTGACTATCTTCTCCAATATAATTAGCTCCCAGGCGTTCTGGCAGCACAAAATCAACCTGGAACGTACCACACTGCCAATCACGTCCAATTGCGTCACGAAGTACAAACTCTAGTTTTGGTCCGTAAAAGGCCCCTTCACCAGGATTGAGCTCAAATTCAAGTCCGGACGCTTTAACTGCGTCCATTAAAGCAGTTTCAGCCTTGTCCCAAACAGCATCTTCACCTGCGCGAACTTCTGGTCGATCAGAGAATTTTACGCGTACTTCTGTAAAACCAAAATCCTTATAAATTGACAGAAGAAGATCGCAGAACTCTTTGCATTCACTAGTAATTTGATCTTCAGTTGCAAAAATATGTGCGTCATCTTGAGTGAAAGCCCTTACCCGCATGATCCCATGTAAAGACCCTGATGGTTCATTCCTATGGCAAGAGCCAAACTCCGCCATGCGCATAGGAAGATCGCGATAAGACTTTAGTCCTTGTCTGAAAATTTGGACATGGCAGGGGCAATTCATAGGCTTCAGCGCTAGAACTCGGTCATCTTCTGTCTCAGCTGTGAACATGTTTTCTCGAAATTTATCCCAATGACCCGAGGCTTCCCACAAGGCACGGTCGACAAGCTGAGGGGTCTTAACCTCGAAGTACCCTGCATTTTCTAGACGCTGTCGCATGTACGTCTCTATTTGGCGATAAAGAGTCCATCCCTTCGCATGCCAAAAAATTGAACCTGCCGCTTCTTCTTGCAGATGGAAAAGATCCATTTCCCGGCCAAGACGGCGATGGTCACGTCTCTCTGCCTCCTCCAGCATAGTCAAATGGGATGTAAGTTCTTTTTCCGAACGCCAAACTGTCCCATAGATCCGCTGAAGCATTGCATTTCTATGATCACCTCGCCAATAAGCGCCAGCGACACTCATAAGCTTGAAAGCAGTCCCAATTCTCCCAGTGGAAGGCATATGTGGACCCCGACACAGGTCAAGCCAGTCTCCCTGACGATAGATAGAAATTGTCTCGCTTTCGGGTAAATCGCGGATCAATTCCGCTTTGTAAGCCTCTCCTTTGTTCTCAAAGAATTCTATAGCAACATCACGATCCCATTCCTCTCGGATAAATGGTTCATCGCGATTGATGATTTCCCTCATCTTTGCCTGAATTGTTTCAAGATCATCTGGGGTAAATGGCTGTTCTCTTGCGAAATCGTAATAGAAGCCATTTTCAATTGCTGGACCAATTGTAACCTGGGTCCCTGGAAAAAGTTCTTGTACTGCCTCTGCAAGAATGTGAGCACAATCATGACGGAATAGCTCAAGTGCCTCGGGAGAGTCTGGAGTGACAATTTCAACAGACGCCCCATCAATTAGCTCACGGTCAAGGTCAATAACTTCGCCGTCTTGCTTAACTGCAATAGCTTTCTTGCCCAGACTTGTAGATATATCCGAAGCAAGAGCTCTACCAGTAGAACCTTTTGCCAACTGGCGATTAGCTCCATCGGGTAAAGTTACCTTAATTGTGGCTTCGGCCTGAGCATCGCTCGGCATATTAACCTCGTCATGTTTAACAATTGATTAGCCGCCGCAAACTAGCGTGCGATCTGGCCCTGTCAACGCGCTGGATTACGAAGATTTGTTATCTTAACCCATTTGAACCGAGAAGGGCACCATAAACTCTTGCAAGTGCAAGTGCGCTCTTGCGGGCAGAAAAAAGCTTTTCGGCTCTTGCCCGCGCGTTCTCAGCCATTTGATTTCGGAGAAAAGCGGGCAGCAAAAGGATGTCTGTTATTGCCGAAGCTATGGCATCGGGGTTGGATGGGAAGCAAAGACGACCTGTATTATTTTCCTCAACCGTTTCTGCAGTCGCACCATGTGAGGCTCCAATCACCGGTTTTCCTAAAGCAGCTGCCATAGCGGCGATAGAGTCTTGACCTAAAGGCCTCGTTGGTACGGATGCCACAACATCGGCCATAAGCATAGCTGCGGGCATATCATAAAGCTCACCAGCTATAAAAACTCGTTTTTGCAAACCAAGATTCTTAACTACACGGCTCAGTTCCCTTGCATAAGAGTCCGTTCGACCAATAGCGCCAGCTATAATAAGTGTGGCGTCAGCGGCCTTTGTAGTAGTCCGTAAAATCACCCCAAGAGCCCGCACAAGGTCTATCTGTCCACGCAGAGGACCAACAGCTCCCGGCACGAGAATGATCGGTGATGGCTCCTCCAAATTACCCCATGATTTTGCCAATTGAGCCAAGCGCTCCGCAGATACACTCTCCGGACAATAATTCGCGAGATCCGCACCGTCTGGAATTACTGCAATTCGTTCCCCTCGCTCGGTATCTAACTGCTGAATCAATTCTTTCACGTGATTAGAGCCCGCAATGATACAATGCCCTTCAGCGAGTGAGCCCCCATCTCGTATTACATTCGAAAAAACGTCATCTGTGCCGCAAGATGTGACAACGATGCATTGAGTATCTCGTGCTGCTTGCAGCGCCGCCCAAGCAATTTCTTGGGAGCGCACATGCAATATATCGGCTTTTGTTTCTAGAATTAGTTTTCTGAGCCGAGTGATATTACTGCTGCTTGCTAAGGGCCCGCTCTGCTCAATAGGAACCGTCAAATGCTGTGCCCCAAATCTCTTTAAACGCTCGGCTGGGCCCGACCCAGATGCTACTATCGATTGTGCCCCTGCTAATGCAGCCACTTCTGCAGCCCAAAGAGCTGTTGCCTCCGAGCCGCTCGCATCAATTGCTGGCATTACCTGAACAATAACTGGCGTGCGACCGATCCCAGAAAATGACGCCCTTATCTGTCCGCGCTCAACTTGGTTCAACCCCAAAGTCCCGCTAGAATACGCAAAACGGAGCGGCATGGTGCCTGGACGCATCATTCCCCCCCCCTTTGGAGCGTTAATCATGAACATTACCGGACTAACACCGGCGGCGCAGTTGAGTCGACCTGACGGAGGCTATATTGCCTACCATAGAACTCGCGGCAAGCGGGATGATCTGCCCGGTGTTGTTTTTATTCATGGTCTTCGTTCCGATATGGATGGCGAAAAAGCAACACGCCTACATGAATTTTGTGCCGAAAGAGGACAGGATTTTGTGCGATTTGACTGCCGCGGGCACGGACAGTCTTCTAGTAAATTTGAGGAAACCACTCTAAGCGATTGGGCCTCAGACGCTAAACTCGTAATTGAACAATTAACCCAAGGACCACAAATTATTGTTGGGTCTAGCATGGGTGGCTGGCTGATGCTGCTATCTGCTCTCGCCTTGCCTAATCGTGTAATTGGGTTAGTGGGCATTGCAGCGGCTCCCGACTTTACCCAGAGCCTTTACAAAAGCCTGTCAAAAGAAGAAGCTGAAGCATTAACACGTGATGGGCTTATACGCCGTCCCAGTGAATATGCCTCGGAGCCATACGTTTTTACAAAGGCGCTCTTAGACGATGGGAATAAAAATGTTGTCCTTGAAAAGCCCATTGCTTTTCAAGGACGGACAAGACTTCTCCACGGCATGTTAGACGACGCTGTACCGTGGGAATTGTCCCTTGAAATCGCAGAAAAGATAGAGTCAGAAGACGTAAAAGTAATCCTTATAAAAGACGGGGATCACAGACTTTCGAGAGAAAGTGACATCAGACAAATGCACCAAGCTATCATTGAGCTATCTGACCCCAATCACAAATGATAAAGCCAACAATACTAAATTTCACCGCAAACCAAGATGGCACCCAATGACAACACTCGATCCTGTCACGCTTGCTGTTCTCAACGGTCGCTTGGAGCAGATCGTCGATGAAATGGACGCAACGCTTTTCAGAAGCGCCTTTAATCCGATTATTGCAGAAGCTCATGATGCGTCTCATGGAATTTATCATCGAAGCACTGGGGAAACACTTGCCCAGGGGAAATCTGGGTTACCTATTTTTGTAGGCGCAATGGCGTTTGCAGTAAAAACCGTCATTGATAAAGCGGAAAAAGATAACGACCTCGAAGATGGAGACGTTTATATCTTCAATGACCCGTGGGATGGAGGAACTCATCTCTCTGATTTCCGCCTGGTTCAGCCAATTTTTCGGAAAGGCAAAGTATTCTGTTGGATAGCATCGGTCGGGCATTGGCACGACGTCGGAGGTGCGGTTCCTGGCAATTACAATCCTGCCGCTACAGAGGCTTTTCAAGAAGGGTTTGTTTGCCCACCAGTCAAGCTTTTCCGCGGAGGTCTATATCAGCAAGATATTCAAGCAATGTTAGAGGCTAATTCACGGCTGCCTATGAGCCTCTACGGTGACTTAAACGCCCAAATTAATGCCCTAAATTTGGGGGCTCAGCGCCTCCATGCAATCCTCGATGAATACACCGACGACGTAATTGATGAGGCAATGATAGCCCTCAAAGATAGGGCCGAGAGACTTATGCGTCGTGAAATCGAAGGTCTTCCTGACGGCGTGTATCAAGCAACCGACTACATGGATAACGATGGCGTGGTCGATGAAGAATTAAAATTAAGCCTGAAAATCACTATCGCGGGGGATGAAATGGAGCTGGACTTTTCTGGTTCAGCTGGCTCCTGTTTAGGGCCTATCAATATTTCAAAAGCGACGACCCACGCCGCTTGCTACGTTGCAATGAAACATGTCTTCGATGAAATTCCAGCTAACGCAGGCGCTATGGTGCCTGTTAATGTAGTCATCCCCGAGGACTCCATCCTGGCAGCTACTGCGCCAAAACCCGTTGGTGGTTATACGGAAACTATCTTGCGCTTAATCGATCTTGTCTTCCAGGCTATGTCGGAAGCTGCACCACAGCGAACTAACGGATGCGCATATGGTACTATCAATGCGCTATCCATAGCCGGCCGCCGTAGTGATAGCGGAGCACCCTGGGTTATGTTTTCATTTTTTGGGGGTGGTCATGGCGGATCTGCTAACGAAGATGGGCTTCAGCATGGCAATGCGCCTATTTCGACCGCAACCATTCCTCCTTTAGAAATCCTTGAAGCTGCATATCCTGTTGTATTTCGTCAGTGGGCCCTCAGGCCAGACTCCGGTGGTCCAGGTAAATACCGGGGAGGCTTGGGTGCCATCTATGAAATAGAGCTATTAGAAGAAAATGCTCAGGCATTTTTATTTGGAGAGCGCGCAAGAACATCTCCTCCAGGCGTACTTGGAGGCAAACCCGCTGCTTTGAATAAATTTTTTTATGACACCGAGGGTGCAGAGCAACCAATTAGCCCCCCAATGGCGTCTAAAATTGTTGGTATTCCGATGAAGCGAGGGATGCGCCTCAGGCTGGAGACGCCAGGAGGTGGTGGCTACGGTTGCCCTAAAGATCGGTCCCGCCAGTCTATCCGTGCTGATTTGGAGGCTGGATATATTTCCGAGTCTGCCGCGGCCAGGGATTATGGAGACCTCGCATGAGTGGCTGGATTGTAGGGGTAGATGTGGGCGGTACCTTTACTGATATTTTTGCAATCAATCCCAAAACTGGTGAAATCAAAACTGCAAAAACACCCTCAACACCAGCCGACCAATCTATTGGTTTCTTGAACGGCTTAAGTGCTATTTCTGATCTCCAATCTATAGACGCCGTCGTTCATGGCACCACTGTCGGAACAAATGCACTGCTAGAGCGAAAAGGTGCTCGCACTGGCTTAATTACCAGCGAGGGGTTTCGGGATGTCCTTGAAATGCGCCGGCGCGATAGACCACGTACATGGGGTCTAAGAGGAACTTTTCGCCCCGTTGCCCAGCGCAAAGATCGCATAGAAGTTCCAGAGCGCGTTTTATCAGATGGAAGAATTGAGCGTAGTGTGGATGTCGAAGCAGTAGAAAAGGCTGCGCGTAATCTTGCTTCTGCAGGTTGCGAAGCGATAGCGATTGCTTTCGTTAATGCTTACGCAAATTCGCAAAATGAGACAGCTGCCCGTGAAGCTGTAGAACGTGTTTGGCCCAATGCGCATGTGACTACCGCAACGGACATTCTCCCCGAGATCCGAGAATTTGAGCGAACATCAACGGCCGTTTTAAACGCCTACCTTCAGCCAGCTATGGGTCGTTATCTTGGACGACTTCAACGCTCTCTCGGTGAAGACGGTGCAAGCCTTTTAATAGTTCAATCAAACGGAGGGTTAATGACTGCGGATGAAGCAAGTAAAGCCCCCATCCGCACTGCCTTGTCTGGCCCTGCAGCAGGTGTTGTCGCCGCCAGAGCAGTTGGATTAGCCGCAGGATATCCCAATGTAATAGGCTGCGACATGGGAGGTACAAGTTTTGATGTATCTCTGATTGCAAATGGCCGCACATCACTTGCAGCAGAAACTTCTATCGACTTTGGCATGGTCGTTAGAGCACCGATGGTAGAAATCACCACTATTGGCGCTGGTGGAGGCTCAATTGCTTGGATAGATGCGGGCGGTATGCTGAGAGTTGGCCCCGAAAGTGCTGGTGCTGACCCTGGTCCTGCGTGCTATGGGAAAGGTGGAAACCTACCAACAGTAACAGATGCCAATGTTCTTCTGGGACGGATCAATCCCGATAATCCAATTGGAGGAGAACTCGGACACCTAGATATTTCTGCCGCAGAGAAAGCGATAAAAACCGAGGTAGCAGATCCGTTAGGACTGTCTGTCATAGAAGCTGCGGAAGCTGTAATTAAGGTTGCAAATGCAGCAATGGCTGGGGCCATACGAATTGTTTCAATAGAACGTGGGCACGACCCCAGTCAGTTTGTGGCAATGCCATTTGGCGGTGGAGGGGCTCTTCATGCCGGTGCACTCATTCGTGAAGTAGGCCTCGCTGGAGCTGTTTCTCCACGTTACCCAGGTGTTCTATCCGCCTTGGGTGCAAACATCGCCGATATGCGTCTTGATCGAGTACAAACTATCAATTCAGCACTCGATAATGTCGAAGAGGGATATTTAGCCGACCTAGCTGCAAGATTCTGGACAGAAGGAAGTGCGAAGCTAGAAAGTTCAAGAGCACCAATTGAAAAGACGGAGATAGAGATAGAGCTGGACATGCACTATCAGGGACAGACTCACTCTATACCGGTTCGACTATTAGGAGACGAGCTGTCAGCTATTGATCTCAGTAGAGACGCAGTCCTCTCAACTTTTGAAGCTGCTTATAAAAAATCATTTGGAAGACTTTTAATCGGTCCACAAGTTCGGGTAATGAACCTTCGGGTAGCTGTCATTGGCCGTCGTCCACCTTTCGATTTGGGACGCCTTGCCCCTACTGCTGGAAACTCAGAGAGATCCCTTAGTGGTATGCGCAAAGTATATGCAGATGGTAAATGGCATGAGGCCAGTGTGTTCAAGAGGCTTGAATTACCAATCGGCACTCGCATTGATGGTCCAGCTATCCTTGAACAACCAGATGCAACAATTTTTGTCGATCCAGGATTAGTTGCAGAGGTAGATCGACTGGGCAACATTTTCATGCATTCTGCCGGATGAGAGGCCAATCTAGGTCCTATTGGATAGGATTTGCATTGACTGCACTAGGCGCGATCGTCTTATCGCCAGATGCAACACTATTCAAACTCATCGAGTCTGACATTTGGACAGCGATATTTTGGCGCGCTTTACTATTATGCTTAGCGGTATGGGCGTGGCTATTGCTAACACGCAAGCATCAGCTGATTCACGACATGAAGCGCCTTGGATGGGCATTACCAGCGGCAGCAGCCTGCTGGGCCATAAGTAACTTAGGGTTCATTTTTGCTTTAAATTATACAACCGTAGCTGACACATTAGCCATTATAGCAACAGCACCAATCTTTGCTGCTATCTTCGGTCGGGTAATTGGCGAAAAGCTAGCAATGCGAACATGGGTAGCCGCATTGGGTATCGCCTCAGGCATAGCGATCATTTTCGAAGCCAACATAAAATCTGAAACAGTGATGGGTGCTCTTGCTGCTTTTGCAACTGCGATCTCTATAGCTCTGTTTTTTATAATAGGCCGCGTGAAGAGCAACCAGGACCTAACCCCAGCACTTGGTTTAAGCGCGGGCTTAACTGCTATATTTGCAATTTTAATGATGGATACATTGTTACCAATTGCATCTGACTGGCCCAATTTAATTTTTGTTGGGCTTTTTATCCTTCCGGTTTCACTAGTCCTCATAACCCTGGGGCCTCGCCGTCTGCCAGCAGCAGAAGTTGGCCTGTTGATGCTGCTCGAGACAGCTTTAGGGCCAATCTGGGCTTGGGTAGTGTTAGGAGAGATCCCTCAAAACCCAACCATTATGGGGGGCATACTCATAGTTGGCGCATTGTTAGCCCACGGCACTGCAGCTTGGCTAAGTCAAAATCAGCAAACCAAAATTGGCTCGAGCAGCCAGTAAAATTCTCTCAACTTGTAAAAGCGCATCTTACAAAAAAGAAGACAAATCAAAGATAACTTTTTGTGCCTAGATACCGACTGGAAACAAAATTTTCAGAAAATTCGCCTACGAATGCGTAGGCTTTAAAAGCACGTGTCGCTTCTTGCCCGCCGACAGTTTTATTGAACCCGCAGTCCCCGCGTCATCAAGAGAGATTATTTTATCCTCAGAAGAAATAGAGACATCGTTCAGCCGAGCTCCACCTCCTTTGATTAAACGTCGACCTTCTCCATTTGAATTGACAAGCCCAGCCAGACGCAAACACTCATAAGCAGGAACACCTGCTTCGAGTGCTTTCTTATCAACTTCAATAGATGGTAGCGCGGCCTGCAGACTTCCCTCCTCAAAGGTCTGCCTAGCCGTCTCAGCAGCTGCATTCGCTGCATCCAGCCCGTGGGCCATAGCGGTTGCCTCAGTGGCTAACCGCTTCTTAGCCTCATTGAGTTCTACCCCCTCTAAACTCTCCAAATCCTCTATTTCTTTGAGAGGCAGGTCGGTAAAAAGACGAAGGAAACGCCCTACGTCGCCATCCGCTGTATTGCGCCAAAACTGCCAATAATCGTAGGCGGATAAACGCTCCTCATTTAGCCAAATTGCACCTGAAGCCGTTTTACCCATCTTTGCACCATTAGCAGTGGTAATTAACGGCGTTGTCATTCCAAAAACTTCATTACCGTCCATACGGCGCGCCAGATCAACACCCATGACAATATTACCCCACTGATCAGACCCACCCATTTGGAGAGTACAACCGTGACGGCGAGCCAACTCAGCAAAGTCGTATGCTTGAAGAACCATGTAGTTGAACTCCAAGAACGACAGAGGCTGCTCTCTATCCAATCGAAGCCTGACTGAGTCCATAGTTAACATTCTATTTACAGAGAAATGACGACCTACTTCTCTTAAAAGCGGGATATATTTTAGCTGATCAAGCCACTCAGCATTATCGACCATTACTGCGTCAGTAGGACCATCCCCAAAGGTCAAAAATTTTTCGAAGACCCTTTTAATGCCAGCCATATTACCTTTGATGATATCCTCGGTAATTAATTGACGAGCCTCATCTTTCCCGGATGGATCACCTATTTTTGTAGTCCCACCCCCCATCAGCACTATGGGTTTGTGGCCGGTCTTCTGTAGCCAACGCAACATCATAATTTGGACCAGACTTCCGACGTGCAGGCTATCTGCCGTGCAATCGAACCCTATGTACGCAGCTATGGGTTGTTTCCCAGCTGCCTTTTGGTCAAGGCCAATTTGATCGGTGCACTGGTGCAAAAACCCTCGCGAGGTCATAGTGCGCATAAAGTCGCTGGAAAGATCACTCATCTTCGCTCAAAGCCCTAAAGGCGATAAATAAACAATGACACTGCGATTAGCACAGCACCCAAGCAGATGCCAGAAGAGGGTTCTTGCGTGAAAATTTTTCGAGCCATTGGTTTGATGAGTGGAACATCGATGGACGGCATTGATGTGGCATTAATTGATACAGATGGAAACAGTCACATAACGCCAATTGCCTCTGCTTCTATTCCTTATTCGGCAGAATTTCGACTAAGGCTGCGTAAAGTTATTGATGGAGAAATTGCACCTAAAGCCATCGAGATGGAATTAACGGACAAACATAGAGAAGCGATCGAAATTCTCCTTAAGAAAGAAGGTCTTTCTAATAATGCAATCGATATCATTGGATTTCATGGCCACACTGTAAAACATAAGCCTGCCGAAGGAATCACTTTACAAATTGGTGACGGTAAATCTCTTGCTCAGAAGACAGGCATTAAAGTAGCTTTTGACTTCAGATCAGCCGATGTGAAAGCTGGTGGAGAGGGCGCGCCTTTAGCTCCAATTTACCATGCAGCGATTGCCTCCAGAGTAGCTATGCGGCCTCTTGCAATTGTTAACATCGGGGGCGTAGCCAACATTACATGGATCGATGAAGATGGAATATTAGTCGCGTGTGATGTTGGTCCTGGAAATGGCCCAATAGATGATTGGATTTTTAAAAATATAGGCGAACCTTTTGATAGAGATGGCCAGTTTGCGCGTGCGGGGCATATAAATAAAACCTGCGTTAATAACGCATTGTCATCTATCTTCTTTCAACGTCCACCGCCTAAGTCACTTGATAGATTAGATTTTAGTTGGAAATTAGTGACTGGGAATTCATTGGAAAATGGCGCCGCAACTTTATCTGAGATTACTGCTCAAAGTGTTGCCAAAGTAATAGACGTACTACCACGCCCTCCAAGGCATTGGCTAATAACCGGTGGTGGACGCAACAACCCTTACCTCCTGGAGAGGATCAGCGCTCTTGTCCAAACGCAAGTTGAACCAATCGAAAGTATTGGTTTCAACGGCGACGACATTGAAGCACAAGCATTTGCTTATCTGGCAGTGCGCACTGAACTAAAACTGCCTATCAGTTTTCCAAAAACAACTGGTGTTCCCGCCCCGATGCTAGGAGGCCGGGTAGTCCTTCCAGACTAACTAACCAGCGGCAGTAGCCTAATCGGCTGCCTCTTCAGCTGAATCTGATTGGAAAATCCCATCTTCCTCAATTCTCCTATCGAGGTAGGCCTCGCAACGCCCTAACATCATCTCAAGTTTTTTTCCAAAGAGATGACCAGCCCCTTCAATATTTTCGTAATCAACGATGATACCTTTTTGGAGAGCCAATTTATCCACCAAACGTAATACGGCCTCCTGAGGCACAATTTCGTCGGCATCACCGTGAATTATGAGCCCTGAAGATGGGCACGGTGCCAAGAAGGAGAAGTCATACATATTTGCCGGCGGGGAAATCGAAATGAAACCTCCCATTTCAGGACGTCGCATCAGAAGCTGCATGCCAATCCAAGCACCGAATGAAAAACCTGCTACCCAGACAGTTTTTGACTCTGGTTTCAAAGTTTGCAGCCAATCAAGGGCAGCTGCTGCATCCATCAACTCACCTTCACCTCGACCGTACTGGCCTTGAGACCGACCTACACCACGAAAGTTAAACCGAAGTGTGCCAAACCCGCGCTTTGCAAACATGTGGGCAAGCCCTTGCACAACACGGTTATTCATATTTCCACCGTACTGAGGATGAGGGTGTAAGATCACTGCCAAGGGAGCTGTACTGGCCTCGACATGATGATATCGGCCTTCCAAACGTCCTTCAGGGCCAGTTATTATAACTTCTGCCATGATTTGCTTTCTTTATCTGGAGCGCTGTTAAACTAAACATTTTTAAGCATTAATGACTTAATGTGTAGAAATGCGCTTTTTTTGGGTTATTTTCAAGAACATCTCTGAGGGCGTGACGACGCAATAATACATGACCGTATATTTGGACTACAACGCTGCAGCGCCACTATCATCGGGCGCCCGAGCAGCTATGACGGCGGCTATGGAGCATCAAGCAAACCCGTCCTCTGTGCACAAATATGGTCGCTATGCTCACCAGGTTATAGAAGGCACGCGCGCTAGTCTTGCCAACGCTGTTGGAGCTCGATACGAGGACATAACTTTTACAAGTTCCGGCACTGAAGCTTGTGCGCTAATTTTGCGACTTTCAAACCGCCGGCGGCTGATTGTATCAGCGATCGAACACTCTGCTGTTCTCGGAAACGCGCCGGGTGCCTCGTTTATTCCAGTCAAGAATAATGGCCAAATTGACTGTGATTGTCTCAAGCACCTTTTAGGTAAAGATGGAAGCGACGCAGTCGTAGCATTGATGCTGGCAAATAATGAGACAGGTGTCATTCAACCCATT
>VMCJ01000083.1 GCA_008081395.1 Rhodospirillales bacterium
TCCCATCCCGTTCATTATCTATCCCCGTTCACTTACTACCTATTCAGTCGCAAAGACTCAGAACTTGCAGGAACATTCCATAACGAATGGCAGTCCATTTCTTCAAAAGAACGACAGAATATTTTGTTTGATGGGGTAGCCACATTGGAAATAGATTATGGGGCGCTTTGCCCATATCTAATTTATTCCGAACGTAGTCTTTCTCTCCCCGACAGGCTCATTCCTTTGAGCAAATTTCTTTTACCTGATGTGTTCAAAAACGATCGATGTTCCAGCACTGAAATGAAGCGCATGTTCGGAATTATGTTGATCAGCAGAACTCGACGCGAAGCTCTTCAAATTTTTGGCGGCCCTGTTTCCAATACAAGAGAAATTTTTGAGGCAACTAAAAGACAATTTTTTGAAATCGCCGATGAATTTTGTTCTGGTAAAAAAGATCAAGCCGTTCGGAGGAATTCTATATTTACTCGTGCCGTATTCGAAAAATTTACCGCAGCTAATAAGCCCATTGTAGCAATTCAAAATAGCTTTGTTCTTAAAAAATCAGAGGCACCATTCCTAATGGAAGTAATTTACGACACTCTCGAAGACACGTTTTCCCTGAAAACTATATGCGGTTAACCGGTACTTATTTTTTTGGTTTAAATTTAGTAGCACCCCACCGTATTGTTTACAGCGGAACTTAATATCTAGCGCTTTCCTCGTGCGTCCACTGGCCAAATATCTATGAGGACATCGCCGCGGCACACATGGTAAAAATCGTGCAAATTAACTGTGGGATCACAATGTGGTGTCACACACTCTAACATGTCGCCAAGCTTTAAAGGTTCGGCACCTGCGGGCAGAGAGACGCGACCATGCTCATCACCAGACCAACTATACTCAGAGCCCTCTGGAGCACCTTTTGCAATCCGAGGTTTAGGACCATCAGTGGCAAAGGCTTTAAGACCACCATCTGTAGTTACAAATCCATCATGTTGAGATGAGACAACTGATGTTGCGACGAAAAGAGCATCATGGAATGGCCGTCCGCCATCCTCGCGTAAGCTCACACGATCATAGTCCACATCCATTACAGTAAACGAACCAGCTTGAAGCTCTGCCAATCCCCCAGCAGATGCTTCAAGCGCATGCGTTCCAGTACCTCCACCGGTCATCAGTGCGGGAGGAAGACCGATATCCTTCAGGGCATTTTCGAACTGAAGCATTTGGTCTGCCACTGCCTTAGTGCCAGACATACGTTCTTCAAAGTCGACAATATGTTGCAAGTGGCCAGCATAGCCCTGCAATCCCCCAAACCTTAGAGTTGGAGCAGCCGCTATCTCTCGAGCAAGTGCAACTGCCTGCTGAGCAGAGGGCACCCCAGTGCGTTTTGAGCCCACGTCGATATCAATAAACAACGTTAGATGCTTTTCACCAAACTTTTCTGTAGCTTCTATCAACATGGCAACATTTTCAGGATCATCAACAACTACTGCCAAATCTTCAGCTACTTCATTTAACTCCAATAGACGCTTTATTTTTGACTCTTGCACTACTGGGCTTGTTATCAAAATTCCTGAGACCCCTGCATAACCAAGGGCTTCAGCCTCCCCTAACGTTGCACAACATGCTCCCACAGCTCCCGCCTCAATAAGCATTTTTGCTATTGCCACAGATTTGTGGGTCTTAGCATGCGGCCGCAAGCGCAGTCCTGCTGCCGTGGTCCACTGGATCATTTCCTTGATATTCTGCTCAACAATGTCGAGATCTAACACCAATGAAGGCGTGGAGAGTTTATTGCGGGAGCCCGGTATCCCAATGAGACTGACATTTGGAGAAAGTTCAGCAGTTTCGTGACGCATACGCTTATCCTGTCAGAGAGTGATCAGCCAACAAATGGCAGCCTCAAATTCGATCACGTTTTGCTGTCTGGTTACCTAAGGTATTTTCCAAAGGCAACGAAGGCTACAACACGCGTGATCAACTGTAATTTAGAACTATTAATCTTGAGGTTGTTTTGGATTTAAAAAACCGGTTTTGTCGCCTCTACGTCTTTATTCTCGTGCATGGCCTCAAACCATTTCGCAAGTCCGCTTCTTCCATTACGCCAATTATCATCTGGAAGGCGCCAGTCTGCGTACCCAAGGGCACATACAACAGCAATTGCACCAGCATCCAAACCAGCTGGCTTACCGCCAAGAGCTTTTTCTAAAGAATCATAACAACGGTTAGCACGTTCGGCTTCCTTAGCTATGAGACTCGGGGAACGCTCATCTTCCGACAAACGATTTAACTGCTGAGATCGGATGAAGAGGCTATCCAACAAAAGAGAACCGATTCCTTCTACCTCACGGGCTGCGTCTGCCGCGGCCATATCAGAGGGAAATAATTTGCCGCCAGATTTTTCGTTAAGATAATTAGTAATCAGAAGCGTCTCGCAGAAATAGGCACCTGTATCTGTTTCGAAGCCTGGCACCTTAACTCCCGGACCCTTTCCCTTGAGGGGATTATCAGCTGCATCTAACGGAGCAACATCTATTTCATCTACAGCGAGTCCTGATACGCGAGCAGCCAGAACAGCGCGACGGGCATAGGGAGAATTACCAGTAAAAAAGACTTTCATTGAATAGGAACCTCAAAGGATATTGCAGGGACAAGGTCGGGAGATTAACAACTTGACGCTAGACTTGGGAAGAGGTTAGCCAGGTAATTTAATGATCAGATAACGATAATTTTCAGAAAGTACGTGAACAGATCATTGATACCCAAATACTTTATCTCTTAGCAAAACTTCGTCCGATCAGTTGTTGGTGAACTTGGTTCGTACCTTCCCAAATTTGGGTGATCTTTGCGTCACGAAAGAATCTTTCGGCTGCGTAATCTTCGACATATCCATAACCGCCGTGAAGTTGAACGCACATATCTGCTGCTTTCATCGCGAGGTCAGATGCCCTCATTTTTAGCATGCTGGCTTCAACACCAACATCATCCACACCAGTCTCTAGCATTTGAGATACATGAAAAAGCCACCGCTCACACATCGCTAAATCTGTTGCAATATCTGCAAGCATGAATTGAATGCCTTGGAAGTCCACTATCCTTCGACCTGATTGACGACGTTCATTGATATAATCGACTGCTGCTTCAAAGGCTGCCCTTGCAATACCCAAAGCATGAGCCGCCACACTTGGCCTGGATTTGTTTAGAGCTGCAAAAAGTATCCCGAGGCCGTCGCCAGGGTTTTTAAGTAAATTCTCTCGAGGAACTAAAATACCATTAAAAGCGAGCTCTGCGGTTGATGCGGCTCGATGTCCAAGCTTTTCTTCCAGTCTTAATGTTTCAAGTCCTGGAGCTCCTTTTTCAATTACAAGAGCTGAAATAGCAGCCTTTGCATCATTAATTTCGGACCATTTTCCAAATACCAAAAATACGTCGGCAACATCACCATTAGAAATAAAGCGCTTCCCCCCCTCGATCCGGATCTTGTCTCCCTCTGGAATAAACTTTGTGCGCATTCCTGTTGCGTCTGATCCTGCATCAGGCTCTGTGATGCATAAAGCGGCTAGTCCGCCAGAAGCAATTTGAGGTAAAAACCGCTGTTTTTGGTCGTCAGAACCAAAATCTATTACTGGCTTAATCGCATGAAAGACAGTTGACCAGATTATGCCAGTAGACGCGCAGGCAGCAGCAATCAAACGAGCACACTCGATATAAACCTCATATCGCATGCCAGCACCGCCGTAGGCTTCTGGGATAAATAAGCCATTTAATCCAAGAGAATTTATGGCCTCGACGTTAGTCCATGGAAAAGTTTTTGTTTTGTCATACTCTGCAGCCCTTGGAGCTATTTCTTCCCGTGCCAACCTCGAAACTGATTCAATTACCGCAGCTTCATCTTCAGCCCAGTTATGACTCGCATCTAAACGTTCAAAAACTTTCATTAGACCTGCTCCACACGATCACTTTAACAATAAAACTATGCGCAGATATTGCCGAGCTCATTTTTGCGGGCGACGATGTCGTCTGTAAAACTCGGAGCTTCATTTATGACAAACCTTATCAGTATTGAAATCCACGAACAGCAGCCTTTTGCTGAGGGGACAAGCTTTGGCGAAGTTGGAAGCTACGAATTACTCAAAGGAAGAGCTCACTTTAGAGTTGATCCACTAGCTCCAGCACAAGCCGATGTGGTTGACATAGATAAGGCTGAGCCAGATGCCAATGGCTTCGTTAGATTTGCAACTGACTTTTCTATCCTTAAGCCTTTAGATCTAACGAGGGGAAATTCGGGATTACTTTTCGATACTGGCAATCGCGGGAATATGCGAGCGATACAGTATTATTGTGATGCGCCACCCACGAATGACCCTCGGACCTTGGCTCATGCCGGAAATGGTTTTTTATTTCGACGAGGATATACCGTTGTGGCTGCTGCATGGCAGGGGGACCTCTTACCAGGGCAAGGGCGGATGCTGCTTGACCTTCCAGTGGCAAAAAATGCGGATAAACCAATTACTGGTAAGGTTCGCACCGAATTTATAGCCAGCAATGCTGGCATTTATTGCTTCCCTCTTTCAGGACGATCATCCACACGATCACATCCTGCCATTTCATTAAATCAAGACCATGCCACGCTTACACGGCGCCAATATCAGACTGACAAACGCCAAATTGTTCCTAACCACCTATGGAGTTTTGCACGTGTCGATGTAGGCGGAGGTCTTCACGCAACAGGTGCCGAACATGGATTTGCGCCAAGTCTAGAGCACATCTACCTACCAGGAGGCTTTGAGCCTGGCTGGATCTATGAAATTGTCTACGAAGCTAGAGACCCCCTGGTAATGGGCCTCGGTCACGTAGCAATTCGCGACTTTGTAAGCTTCCTTAAATACGAGCAAACAGACGAAGCTAATAAGCCTAACCCCTTAATTGGTGGCATCGAAAGAGCTTATGTGTACGGACGCTCCCAAACAGGTCGCTTAATTCGTGATTTTATCTGGCGAGGCTTTAATGAAGATGCATCGGGAAGAAAGGTATTTGACGGAGCTCTACCTCACGTATCTGGCGCAGGAGGAAAATGGCTTAACCAACGCTTTGCTAACGCAGTCGTAGCTGGCGGACAGCAGCATGAAGACCACTACTGTCCAGCAGACCGTTTCCCGTTCGCTTATTCTGAGACAACGGATCACAACACAGGAAAAACTGATACCATTCTGAAGCGACCAACCACCGACCCATATGTAATTCATACGCAAACTGCCACAGAGTACTGGCAGAGACGAGGAAGCTTAGTTCATACCGACACATTAGGTAATGATTTAGCTATACCTGAAAAGGTAAGAATCTACGCTTGGGCATCAACCCAACATACATCTGATCCAAACTTGATAAGGCCGCAAACAAGTGACGGAGTTAATTATCTCAATGTTGCTCAAACATCGATGCTTTTTAGAGCAATGCTAGATGCAATGGATGCATGGGTCACAAATGGCACTCCACCACCTCCTTCAGCAATCCCTAAAAGATCAGAAGGAACACTCATCGAATATGAAGAGTGGAAAACGCAATTTCCAGCCATACCAGGCCAGTTAATTCCTAATAGTGCAAACCAACTACCACTAATGGATTTTGGCCCAAATGAGTTAAAGGGATTCCTAGAGAGAGAGCCTCCAACGGTCATTAGTGAAGCCGCCTATAAAGTTCTTGTTCCCGCTGTCGATGAAGATGGAAATGAAGTGGCAGGGGTGCGTTGCCCAATGGTTCAAGCTCCATTGGGCACATATACTGGCTGGAATATCAGGAAACGAGGAATAGGCGGCGGAGCCATGCATGAATTTTCTGGAAGCTATATCCCGTTACCAGAGACCCCAGAAATTCGAACAGCAACCGGTGACCCTAGAGAGTCGATCTTAAGTCGATATAAAAACGCTAAAAGCTACATCGAAGCAATTGAAACTGCCGCGAGAAGTCTCGTACAAGCCGGATTTATGTTAGAAGAAGATGTTAGTCGTTGCATTGCAAGGGCAAAAAATTGGAGCACCCCATTGCACGATATCAAAGGACTTTGAAGATATTCGTTCATATGTCATTTTGTTAACTCTTCTTGGGAGAAATCTTAATGAAACTTGAAGAATTTAAGGAATCTCTGGCGCGTGATGGCTTCGAAATGCGGGAAGCTGAAATGGCACCTGGAACAATCAACGAAGAACATTCACATCCCTTTGATGCTCGATTGTATGTTCTCTCTGGACAATTAACTGTCGAATACGAAGGCAAAACTAGCACTTGTGGGCCAGGTGATACCTTTTCGCTTTCTGCCAATATCCCTCATACAGAGCGGGTTGGTGAAGAAGGTGTTACCTACCTAGCTGGCCGACGCCCAGCCTAAATTCAAATGCAGAAAGTCCATACCTCAGCATCTCCACAAGAGCGAGCTGCCGCCCTAATTTCAATACTAGACGCAGCAGCGCCTCGCATAGAAGCTGAGCGCAAAATGCCGTCAGATGTGCTAGCAGCAATGCATGACGCAAGGATTTTTCGAGTTCTTCTCCCCAAGTCTGTCGGCGGTGACGAGGCAGATCTCGTAACTTTCGCCGAAACCATCGAAACATTGGCACAAGGCGATGCGAGTGCAGCTTGGGTCTCTGGTCAAGGCGGTGGATGCGCTCTCTCTGCAGCATTTCTCAAACCACAAGCACAAAAAAAATGGTTTGGACCGAAAAATGCCGTTTTAGCCTGGGGTGCAGGTATCCAAGGTAAAGCGGTAAAGGTCGAAGGTGGCTATCGTGTTTCTGGCCGATGGATGTTTAATAGTGGAAGCAGACATGCCACCATTCTAGGGGGGCACTCATTTGTAGTAGATAACGCAGGAGCTCCAATCCTACGCGCAAATGGCAGTAAACTTGACCGTACTGTTTTGATCCGTCGTGATCAGGCAAAAATAGATGACAACTGGCATGTGATGGGACTCTCTGGAACTGGTAGTGATACCTTTGAAATCAAAGATTTATTTGTTGCTGAAGAAGATACAATTGACCGTGAAAACCTTGATGAGCTTCAAGAAAACGCCTCAATTTATCTCTTCCCAGGTACAGTTGTTTATGGCGTGGGGTTTTCTGCACTACAACTTGGCATAGCCCGAAGAATGCTGACGGAACTCCGCTCTCTGGCTATGACAAAAACCCCTAGAGGGGTTGCCGTATCTCTACGTGAAAATCCGGTATTTCAGCAATTATTATCACGCCTAGAAGCTCGGCTTCGATCAGCCCGCGCCTATCTAATGAGTGAGGCCCTGTCCGCTCAACAAGCAGTATCAGCTCGAGGAGCAGTTACAATTGATGAGCGTGCCAGACTAAAACTTGCATCAGTACATTGTATTCATGAAGGTGTGGACATCGTTCACGAGGCTTATCGAGCCGCTGGATCAACTGCAATTTTCAAGTCAGGGCCATTTGAGCGAAGGCTACGTGATGCCTTATCTGCATCCCAACAGACACAAGCTAGAGCCGAAAATTTTGTAAACCTTGGTCGTATCCTTTTGGACTTAGACCCGGGAAATACTGCTTTTCTCTGATGAGCGATCTTATGAGACCAAATAAGCACATGCAGTACGCTTTGGACCTCGCCTCCAAGGCGAAAGATGAGCCTGGCACGTTACCCTATGCGGCGGTAGTTGTTTTGGAAGATAACATCATTGGAGAGGGTATTAACCAAGCGCCTCGGTTATTTGACCCAACTTCCCACGGCGAAGTTGAAGCAATAAAAGATGCTTGCAGACGTCTCCAGACTACAGATTTATCTGGAGCCATAATCTACACCACCGCAGAACCATGCTCTATGTGCGTATCGACTATGATCCTCACGAATATTTCAAAACTCGTTTACGCTGCAGACTGGCAAGACTCAACCGACTTCATGGCTACAATGGCCGCAGATCAACCAAGTCTCAAACGTCGCTACAATGTAGTTCAATTAAGAGAACAGGTAGCGTTGCCCCCGGAAAAGCGCGATATGCTTGTTGAGCGTATGGGTGCAAAAGAAGCTATTTCGATCTTCAAAGCTTTCGCAAATTCGCGCAAATAATCAGGGTGTAATTGCAGCACCGCCATCAATACTCAATACCTGGCCAGTCATATACGCCCCAGCCTTTGATGATAAAAAAAGCGCAGCGCCAGCAATCTCATCAGGATGCCCAAAACGGCGGAGCGGCAGTTTATTATTCATCTGATCCAGCCGGACCGGGTCCGTCCAAAGTGCTTTCGCAAAATCTGTTTTTATAACACCTGGAGCAATAGCGTTTACCCGTACTCCTTTTGCACCATATTCGAGAGCAAAGTTGCGGGCCATTTGATGTTCCGCAACCTTGGACACGGCATAGGCAAAAAGCTCAACTGAACCCTGTAAGCCTGCAATTGAAGCAATGATAGTCACCGAACCTTTGCCTCGTTCAGCCATACCGGGAATGACCATATTACAGAGCCAAAAGGTTGAACGAACATTAGTCTCCATAACCTTATCCCAGGCGGAATCTGGCATGTCTTTAGATGGTCCATAATACGGATTAACGGCAGCATTTGGGACCAATATATCGATGGGACCGAGTTCTTGTTCCGTTTGCGATACTAGAGACTGAAGTTGCTCTTTATGACCGACATGGCACGGTATCGCTATCGCTTTGCCGCCTCTATCTGCGTAGTCCCTATTAATTTCCTCGGCTACAGCATCACAGACATCAGATTTACGACTGGACACTACAACTTTGGCACCATACTGCGCCATTCGCGCCGCAATTGCCTTACCAATACCCTTGGTTGAGCCGGTTATAAGAGCTGTCTGACCAGAGAGGTCAAATAAATCGTCCATCGGTTATCTCTCTCAGCAAGTAATGTAATTACAAGCTCTAATGCGAATTAGTCTCGTGAGACTACTTTTTGTGATTGTTCTCCTAGGCCTTCGATACCAAGACGCATTTCATCACCTACTTGGAGAAATTGTGGCGGGTTCATGCCAGCACCGACACCGGGAGGTGTTCCCGTCATGATCACATCGCCAGGCAACAGCGTCATATACTCAGATACGAAGCTAACGATTTTCTTAATTCCAAAGATTAAAGTGGACGTAGTACCGTCTTGAACACGTTTACCATTCACCTCTAGCCAGATTGAGAGATTTTCAGGATTTGGGACCTCATCTTTGGTAACTAGCCAAGGTCCAACTGGAGCAAAATTGTCTCCGGACTTTCCTTTGGTCCACTGACCTCCTGGCCGTTCAGTTTGGAATTCGCGCTCAGAAACATCATTGCCCACGGCATAACCAGCTACATGCTGCATAGCATTCTCTTCTGAAACGAAGGATGCCTCAGTCCCAATAAAGATTACCAGCTCAACTTCCCAATCAAGTTTGGTTGAATGAGGAGGCTTGATCACCGGTCCACTTGGGCCGGTATAAGCCGTTGAGGATTTTAGGAAGATAATTGGCTCAGAAGGAGGTTCCATTCCAACTTCAGCTGCATGATCTGAGTAATTCAAACCAATACAGACCACCTTTGAAGGGTCTGCCACAGGTGCTGCTAATGCAGGTGCGCCTTTAACCCTGGGCAAGCTCTCAGGATCAATCGCTGCAAGTAAGGTCAGCCCCTCTGGAGAGATAGCCTCAGAGTCAATGTCAGGAACGACACCGCCCAAGTCGCGAATGGAACCCGAAGCATCAATAATCCCGGGGCGAATTTCATCGCCAGCTACGTAACGAAGCAATTTCATTTGATCAAATCCTTATTCGGCTAAAACCGTTTATTGTACACCACGACCGGCAATACCGCTGGCCACTAAATCGGAAATATCGTTCTCATTGAGACCCCATTTGCTCAAGATTTCATCTGTGTGTTGGCCGATTGAAGGAGCTTCATCCAAGTCGTCCCCGCCCTCAATTTTACGAAACCCAGGAATGTTGCACATAGGAAGATCTCCCTCCATTCCCTGATGAGCAATCCAAGAAATTGAATTCACTTCTTTGACGTGCTTGTCTTCCATAAAATCATCATATGTGGAAACAGGAGCATTCATCACCCCAGCTTCCGTGAGAGCTGCAGCCCATTCTTCTGTTGTTTTTTTCAAAAACTCCGCGCGCACCATAGGCATTAGAACCTTCTCTTGATCAATTCGTTTTTCACGACTGTCAAAGCGAGGATCTGTTGCCCACTCCTCCTTGTCGAGAACTTTACAAAGCCCAACGTAATGGTGCTCGCGCATGGCAGTTACGTTAATATATCCATTAGAAGTCTTCATCGTACCAACAGGTACGTACAAAACCTGAGGCTGGCCACCCTCCAGATAATGTTCCATAACTTTCGCCGCCTGAAATGCAGCCGCTGACTGCATTAAAGAGCAATCAATGTATGACCCTTCCCCAAACCGAACCTTTCGCATTAGGGCGGCAGAGATAGCCTGGAATGCGTATAAGCCGGTCATTACATCAACTGCAATCATTCCTATACGTTGAGGGGTTCCTTCTTCATCGCGGTTAATAGACATCCAACCGGAGAATGCTTGGATAACAGAATCAGTAACGGGCAGCTTATTGTAAGGGCCCTGCTGACCGAATCCTGTGACTGATAGATAAACCACATTGGGATTGACCTTCTTAACGTCATCATAAGAAAGTCCGAAACGTCCCATTACGCCTGGTCTAAAACTCTCAACTATTACATCAGCTTCTGCGGCAGCCTTCTGAACTAGTTCCTGCGCCTTTTTTTCCTTCATATTAAGTGAAACAGAGCGTTTACCTCGATTAAAGATAATCGCATGAGCGCAAGTATCACCGTACATCTTACCTAGCGTGCGACCCCAATCGCCGTCGAGCGGCTCTACCTTAGTAACCTCTGCTCCTTGTTGCGCTAACAACATAGTAGAGTGAGGTCCCGCCACGCCTTGAGTCATATCCAAAACTTTAAAACCTTCAAAAGGCAAACGCTGGGCACTCATTGGCGATCTTTCCTCCAAATTAATTCTTGTCTTTTAACCAAACCGATTTAATCGTGAGCCACAATCCCCGTCAATCTCGAAGCTCCACACTAACCTTTCGCAATGAAATTTATTTTGTGTTACACACTCGAAATCTCATGAGGGTAGGAACCTTAGATAGATGATCCGTTATACATTGATGTGCGACAAGGACCATGATTTTGAAGGATGGTTCCCGGGAATAGAGGCATGCGATAAGCAGCTTTCAGCTGGGCTAGTAAGCTGCCCAGACTGCAACTCAACAAAAGTTCGTAAGGCCCTTATGGCACCAGCAGTTGCTACTAAAAAACAAGACTCAGCAATGGATAAGCGCCAGGTAGCAATGGCGGCTCAGCAAGCCGTAATGGCCAAGCTGAGGGAGCACGTTGAAAATAATTTTGAACACGTGGGCGATCAGTTTCCAGAAGAAGCTCGCAGAATTCATTATGGTGAAACTGAAAAACGGGACATTTATGGAGAGGCTTCAGTTGAAGAGGCGCGCGAACTTGTTGAGGAAGGTGTTGAAATAGCGCCACTGCCAGGCCCTACTAGAACTGACGCATAAAGCTAAACCATATGGACCATAACTAGAATATATCCTCACAAAGTGCTTGGTCCCAAAGCTTATCCTGTGTGAAAAGAAATCAAGTCTGCCATAACCACATAGCAGATGCCCAAGGTCATAACTGCGCCGCCAAATGTTGCGTACATCGCTTTCCTCCCAATGCGAGGTCTCAACGGAGCGCCTCCATCATGACCAGACTGAGGATTTTCTGTTCTCGAAACTCCAAAAGGTAAAGCTAGGAAAAAACAGAACCACCAAGACAAAACAAAAACGACAACTATCGAGGCTATCGACATATTCAATCCGCCCACATGTTAAAAAAACTGTTTTATCGATAAATGCTATTCGTTCTTCAGCGGTCAATACCTCAGAATCACAACAAATTACCTGAGGAAACAAAAAGTACGTGAATATCTATTTCTTCCTCTCAGTCGCAGCTATCACACTCATCGCAACCACTATAATCGCGCTTCCACCTATTGTGGGACCGTCCGGAAGCTCGAAATAGAGAAGATATCCAAGAACCGCCGCGAATGGGAGGCGAAGATAGTCAAACGGCATAACCAAGCTCGCATCACCCGCCCCAAGAGCACGCGTTAAGCACATATGGGCAGACAGTCCTGATAAAGCCAACAATGCTACCCATGGAAGCTCCTGAATTGGTGGATCAACCCAAAAATACACCGCCGGACCTGC
>VMCJ01000129.1 GCA_008081395.1 Rhodospirillales bacterium
AGATCAGTTACCGCGCCGTGCAGCAACCTGAACATGAATAACAATCTCCTCCTTGATAAAATCAGTTGAACGCCATTGCCCCTCGCCTACATTAAACGCCAGTCGGGAGATGGAGATCTCTCCCTTCATTTGAGCATCCTGACCTGAGATCTCTAGGGTAAATGGCAGGAGAACCGGAGATTTTGTACCCTTTATCTCAAGCGTTCCATCGGCGACGAAATTGTTATCCTTTAAACGGCGAAATCCTCTGGCCGAAAAGGTGGCTATGGGAAAGCTTTCTACGGATAGCCAATCCGATTTGCGGATTTCGGCATCTCGGTCTTTGTAATTGGTATCAACACTGTCTGTCTGAATTTCAACATTAACTGAGCTAGCATTCAAATCATCCGGGTCAAAGCGAACATTCGCCATCCATTTTTTAAAGAGACCATTGACTGGAGAATTTTGCCAATAAGTGGTGAAACCAAGGCGGCTTGCGTCATAATTGATATTCCAGACTGGAGCATCAGCCATTGCTGGAGACGCAGATACAAGCATCAGAATTAAAGCAAGTTTTTTCAAAAAAATCTCTTATTTGGTTAAGAAAGATATGTTCTAGCAAAGAAGCTAAGCCACTTTATCAAGACTTCTTGATTAAGCCGAAAGATCCTATCATGGCAGGCTGAAAGAGCCCAGCGACGAATGAGCTTCTAATTCAAAGATACGGACCGACTATGCGGTTGACTATTGATCAAGGGAATAAACGGAACGCAATCAATAATGGAATTATTTATATGCAATTTGTCAGATAATAGAAAAAATACAGGGCGAGACTAACGCATCAAAACATTAACAGGAAAAAGCCATAAAACTTGCTTAAGATAAAATCAAAATTAGGAGCTAATTAGTTAAATGACAGATAAACTCAAATTTGAAGTCCGAGATGACAAAGTCGCTTTGATCACCTTTAACAATCCAGACAAATTAAATGCATTCTCAATTGAAATGCTGGAAGCATATATTGATCGCCTGCGGGAGTGTGGCGATCGGGATGACATCCGCTGCGTAGTTATTACGGGCGAAGGCCGAGGCTTTTGCTCTGGTGGGGATACCGGCGGAATGGGTGGTGCACAGACTACAGTAACAGCGGTTAAGTCTGGTCTTTGGGATAGAATTCAAAAAATCTCACAAGAGATACAAAACCTCGACAAACCAGTTCTAGCTGCAGTGAACGGTGTTGCAGTAGGAGCTGGAATGGATATGGCCCTACACTGCGATATTAGATATGCCGCAAAAAGTGCACGCTTTGCTGAGACCTATGTCAGAATGGGTCTAGTCCCAGGAAATGGGGCATGTTGGTTTTTACCTCGAATTATCGGCGTCCAAAAAGCTTTAGAACTTCTTTGGACTTCAAAATTTGTTGATGCCGAAGAAGCTAAAAATATTGGTCTTGTCCTAGACGTTTTCGACGATGATCAGCTTCTCGATAGAGTATTGGAGATTGCTTCTGGCATCGCAGCTGGTGCACCAATATCTGTGCGCTTGATAAAGAGGTTGGTGTATCAAAATCAAAACATGGATCTTCGCTCTAGCTTAGACATGGTTTCGTCACACATGACCTTAGCACGTATGTCTGAAGATCATGTTGAGGCAATTTCTGCTTGGCGTGAGAAACGCCCAGGAGACTTTAAAGGCTACTGATTGCCCTCAATGTTGGGTATGTAAAACCCCTCGACATCATGAGCCGAGGGGATTTAGCTGGTGTTTAACCAACTGGCCAAGCACCCAGCTTCAAGTTAAGATCTTGGCACATTTGGTGCGGATTAATAGAATATTTTCTAAAGCGCAGGAGCAATTATTTCTGCAAAACGCGCCAGATTACGAGTTTGCTCTTCCGCATCAGCGCCTCTGTATCGGATTATAATTTTCTCAAACCCCGCATCTATGACTGATTTAAGATCATCAATGATATCTGCTTCAGACCCAGAACCCATATCACGACCTCCAAAGGGTCCCTGCTTTGCTTCCCCAGGGCTTAAGAAAAGCTTGTAGACGAGTTGAATATCACTGAAATTTCTACCTTCGGCCTCAGAAATACTTCTCAAAGCTGCAAGCCTTTCAGGCATTTCCTCCCGTCCGAGTGCCGTCGCAAGCCAGCCATCCCCACGCCTAACTATCCGCCTGAGCGCTGGATCTGAAACTCCTCCTATGAGGATTGGAGGATGTGGTTTTTGGAAGGAACCAGGAACCGACTGAACTGGATCAAATCGATAGGTCTGCCCTTCAAAACCAATCTCTCCTCCTTCGCACATAGCCTTGAATATATCTAAATACTCATCCGTAGCCTTACCTCGTAGCTTAAAATCAGGAGTCTGAAGGGCTTCAAATTCCTCTCGCAGCCAGCCTACACCAGCTCCTAACACAATCCTTCCACCAGAAAATTGATCCAGCGTAATAAGCATGCGAGCGGTTAGTACTGGGTTCCGATAGGGAATAATCAGAACTGCTGTTCCCAATTTTATCTTGGAGGTGGCTCCAACAAGAATCCCCATAACAGCCAAGGGTTCGAAGAGGGGGTCGTTGGTTGGCGCTGGAAAATTACCCGTAGCACTAAAAGGATATTTCGACTCAAATGAGGCTGGAAAAGCTACATGATCAGCCAGCCAAATAGAGTCAAAACCGACATCTTCAGCAAAATGAGCCAGACCCATCACCGTTTCTGGATCTGCCAATGGTCCATAGATACCCACGTCTAACCCGAACATATTCAAATCAGCCATGACAATATCTCCTTATGATCTGAAGATTAGAAATATAATTTGAAAACACAGGGTCTTCACGTACGAGTTTCCATCGTTAAGCTCTTTAATAGAATAACACTAGGAGCTGTTGGCAACTATGACCCGTCCACTTGAAGGTATCACCATTCTTGATCTGTCTACTGGTAATGCCGGAGCATTCGCCACAATGCTCCTATCTGATTGCGGTGCGAGAGTTTTACGAGCTGTTGGTAAGGCCAATCCCCTTTTTAGGGATGGGGGGTTTGTAATTTGGGATCGTGGCAAAGAAGCAATTGATCTAGACATTGATGCTCCTGGCGCCAAAGAAAAGATCGAAGCATTGCTTGCTGAGGTAGATGTTTTAATCGAAGACTTTGCCCCTTCATCTCAACGCCAATTATTAGTGGATCGGGAGAGGATAAAGGCTCTGAATCCACGCATAGTGGCCTGTGCCATCACTGCTTACGGTCGTCATGGTCCATTAAAGGACGACTTGCCTATAGATGATCTTATTCTGGCTCGCTCTGGCGTACTGGGAGGGATGCCTGGTTTTCGAGAAGCGCCAATCCACACCGTACACCCTCTCCCAAGTGTTGGAGCTGCTATTTTTGCATGTATTGGTGTTGCAGCCAGTCTACTTGCACGCGAAGAAACTGGCCGTGGGAGAATGGTTGAGACCTCATTACTGGCGGGCGCGCTTCTCTATCACCCCAAGGTTGAAGGCGAAGGCATAGCAAAGCATGTATTCCAAACCCACCCATCAGGATCTGCACCTTTCTACAGTGTTTACGAGTGCCAAGATGGAAATTACATCCAACTCGGCTGTGTCCATGAAGGCTTCATAGCTCGCTGTGCTCACCTCATGGGGATTTCCGATTATGTGAAGGAGCCCCGCTTCCTTCAGGGTCGAGGCGGAGCTACTCCTGAAGATGAGCAGGAAATGCGAGACTGCCTGACAGAAATAATGAAAACTCGAAAAGCAGATGAGTGGGCTGCTGCCCTGGAGGAGGCTGATGTTCCTTTTGCTCCAGCGAGACACGCGGAAGAAGGACTAGAGGACCCACAGGTCATTCACAACGGCATGGTAAAAACGCTCGAGGATCCTGACCAAGGCTCCGTAGTGCAGATGGGGACTCCAATTATATTTACCAAGACCGCTGTATCCCCCCAAGGACCCAGGGCAGCCCATATTTCAGAAGCTCCTAATGCAAAAAGAACCACAAATAGTGTGATTACATCCGAGACTGTAGACCCCCCTCCCCTTCAAGGATTTCGCATTCTGGAGATCACAAATCTAATAGCTGGACCAACTTGCGGTAGATTATTAGCTGACCTTGGCGCTGATGTGATAAAGTTAGAGCCTCCTGGGGGTGATATATCTAGACCAATAGGGCGAACATATTTCTATAACGTTAATTTTAACAAACGTTCTATTTGCTTTGATGCTTCAAAACCCGGAGCAAAGGCAGCAATCCAAAAAATTGCAGCTACATGTGATGCCGTGCTCGCAAATCTCAGACCAGGCGCCACCGAGCGCATGGGCTTAGGTCCAAGCGTAAACCCAAAGTTAATAGAAATGCATATTACAGGCTACGGATGGACAGGCCCATATTCAAAACGACCTGGTATCGATCCTTTGGCTCAGGCACTGATGGGGCTTCAACGCGCTCAAGGTGGCCCCGATAACCCACCGTCTTTTCCTGCTCAACTTGCTCCCACAGACTATACTACTGGAGCTCTTGGTGCCTTTGGCATGGTCACAGCGCTCTATCACTTAAAGCGAACTGGGGAACCACAGAGGATTGAAAGCAATCTTCTGAACGGGGGCGTTGTGCTATCATCCGCATGGTTTAGTCGCTATCGAGACAAACCTAAAAGACCTTTAGCCGATCAACAACAATTTGGTCTTAATGCATATCATCGTCTCTACAAGACAAGTGATGGATGGATATATACTGCGGCTGATACTGAAGATCAGCGCATTGCATTGAAAAAATTCCTGGATCTTGTGAATTCAGATGATCAAGGATTACAGCACCCAGCACGTTCACCATTTGCTGAGGCCGCTTCAGTACAATTTAAAACTATGACCACAAATTTAGCTCTTCAAAGTCTAAAAAAAGCGGGCATACCTGCTGCTGAAGCACAGCCAGGTGACAGCCAATATTTTCTTCAAGACCAAAATTCTCATGACAATAATTTTGTGTGTGAACGCATCCATCCCAAAGTCGGCAAGATGCAAACTGCTTGGAATTATATACAGTTCAGTCAGACGAGTCTTACAGCTGGTAAACCCACTCCTCTGCTTGGAGAGCAAACAGCAGAAGTTCTTACCGAGGCTGGTTTGGATCAAAGTGATATCAAAAATCTATTTATGTCGGGTGCCGCAATAGCGGAGGAGCCTTGATGAGACTTATTTTCAATGCAAAACTCTTCAATCAGTACTTAAGGAGTCCAGTGTGGCAGATCCGTTAACTCTTGAAATCTTCACGGACTATGTTTGACCGTGGTGTTATCTCAGCACCGGGCGTGTTGAAAAGCTCAAAGAGACCTTTGACATCCAAGTGAAGTGGGTACATTTCCCCCTCCACCCTGAAACACCGATGGAAGGCCGTTCATTAAAAGACCTTTTTGCCGGTCGTGATTACGATCCAGAGAAAATGTACCAGCAAATGAAAGTACGTATGGATCAGGAGGGCCTCCCCTACGGCAAGCGCACTCACACCTACAATAGCAGGCTAGCTCAAGAATTAGGCGCTTGGGCTGACACACAAGTTGACGGCGAAAAACTGCATGACCTCCTCTATAGAGCTTATTTCGTTGATTCAAAAAATATTGGTGACATCAACGTATTAATAGATCTTGTTGCGGAGGCTGGCCTAGACGTTGGAGATGCAAAAAAAGCTCTTGAAGCTCGCAGCTTTAAAGAAGTTGTTGATGCTGACTGGAATAAATCAAAACAATATGGGGTGACTGGCGTACCTACATTTGTAGCGAGCGGCTACGGAGTTGTTGGTGCTCAACCTTATGAAACCTTAGAAGCATTGTTAGATAAAGTAGGTGCGGTAAGACGATAGGTAGAGAGCGGTTAGTTAAAACCGCGATCGCTGAGGATATCAAATTTGTCAAAATGCAACCAACTTATCAATGACCTCTGGGACCTTCTCGTTCTCAGGCATCTGCCTTCTTGAGGCCGTCATGTCCCAAGCAGAAGTCCATCAGCTGCTCGCAGCAGACCGCGGGAAATATTAATTGGACCATGTGATAGTTGGTCGGGAGTTTCCGCATCGAGAAATCGGAGAGGCTGTTTTGCAAAAGCCTTTCTTGAGATTTTGACGTGATCTGACCCTCTCCCGGGTAGAGGCCCAGGACAGGGACTTTTACGTCTTTCAGAATATCCGTAACATTAGCTTGGTTGACGATGCGTGACATTCGGATCTGGAGGTCTGGATCGCCTTTTGAGAATTCGTCGACATACCATTCATACAGACCGGGATTCTGATCAGCGGGCAAGCGAGTGATTTTGGTAGTTTCCGAAACCCACTTGCGGATTCCAAGTTTTTCCATGGCTTCGATCCGAGAAGCATAGCCAAGGGCATATCGTTCCTTCATTTCCTCTTCGATGAATACCGGTGTCGATACCAACGTTAGCGTCTTGATCAGTGATGGGTGCTGCGCAGCTAGAACGAGTCCCAAGATACCACCCATTGATTCGCCACAGAAGTGGACTTTATCAACCCCTAACGCACTGATAATTTCGAGCAAATCTTCGATGAGGCTTTCAACGCTGAGGTCGACGGCTGATCCATCAGCGAAAATGGACTTTCCCAATCCTCGCATGTCAGGTCGTACGATCCGGAAATCCCTGCTCAGATAAGGCACCCACTGGTACCAAAACTGGGCGTTTCGTCCATTACCATGCAATAAGATTAAAACCGGGCGGCGTTCCCAAGGGTCAGTGTGATCGTCGACCTCAAAATTGAGGGGGGTCCCATCATTTGCTTGGATTATAGGCATAGCTGTTAACCCTTTTATGCAGTTGGCGCGCCGGCTTCGATCAACGGAACAGCCAGCGAAGGTCGATAAGCGTCTGCAAAACGCCTGACGGGAACTCAAGATTCAATATATCCACCAATCCCACGATAAACGCGACATCTGCGATTGTGAGGATGCTGGTCTTCCGCCAGCCCCCTTTGGCCAGGACGCACATCAACAGAATGAAGAAGGTGATCCGTGCAATAGATACCCGGGCAGATAGCTGCAGGCCTATCCATGCTTCTCATTTTCAACTTTCTTTAGATCGCTTAGTCCATTTCGCATTCCGAGTACCAGCGCACCAACACCCACCAACACACATGCGCTTAATGTTAAGAAGGCTAAGCCCCACGCGAAAGGATCAAACCTTCCACCACCAATATCGAGCATAAATCCAAAGAGTACTGGACCAATTAAACTCCCCAAGGCATTAGCGAACGCCATCAAAGTTACAGCTGCACCGCGCCTACCAGTTTTCGCTACCTCCGCAGCTCCACCATTTAGAGCACCTGAGTCCGCAAGGACAAAAACATTATGCATCAAAACAAGAAAGACAAATAACCAGAGTGGGCCTTCAACCGCAAAACCAACAGCCCCACATGCCAACGCCGACAACGCCATTGCTACTGCAGAGGCATATGCAAATCCCTTTCTGTGGCCAAGCTCACCACCAATCATGCTGCAAGGCATGCCAATCAATACTAGAACAGTGGCAATGACTAGTATGGTTTCATGATCTAACCAAGACCATCGCTCACTTACGACTACCAGCATAACAACGGTCCAACCACGAACGGCCAATAACTCAACTGTATGCATCGTTGCGGCAATTATAAAACCACGCATTCGTGGATCCAAAAACTCATCTCTGAAGTCGAAAAGTGCTCTTCTTGGACCGCTAGCAACTTCAGGCTCTGATGTTTTCAAAAAGATGAATATCAGAAGGAAAGCAAAGGCGTTTGTTACCGTCGGCAAAATAAAAGCCGCACGCCAGCCAAAAGAATCTGCGAGAAGACCCGCTATTATAATTGAAAAGCTAGTAGTCGTTGCAAAACTGGAAACATAGATAGACGCACCTCGCCCTCTTTGGTCTGGAGACACGCGATCAGTAATAGCTTTGACACCTGGCATATATGTAAAAGCAAAACCAATACCTTGAAGCACTCGAAAAGCTACTGCACTCCAAAGCCCATCAGCGAGCAACGCAAAACCTAAGTACCCAATTACATTAAAAAGCGTTCCCGCAAGCAATAGACGCTTCGCGTCTATCCTCTCCGAAAAAGCAATGATTGGCACCGCCGCCACATAAGCAAGATATTGAGAGCTATTAAGCCAACCAGCTTCAGTATTTGTTAGGCTCCAAATTTCGATGAATGTTGGCAACAGAGCCGCCATAGCATGCAGGCCTGATAATGTCAGGCCAAGATATATACACATCAAAACTAGAAGGTGGCGAAAAGACATTTTCGACGGGAAAAATTCTTAGCTCAAATTGCTAAAATAGAATTTTACTTGCTATCTCAGCACCTTTAGCCATTGAGCGGAATTTCGACCAAACAACACTTGGCGCAACACGCCCTAAACCAGCAGAAGTATCGAAACCACAATCAGTACACGCTATCACTCGCCCCGGATCTCCTATTGCTCTAGCTACATTTTCTAATCTGTCCGCAACAACCTGTTCATGCTCAACGAAGTTGGTGAGAGTATCAATCACACCCGCAGCTATGAACTGATTATCTTTTGGCGGGCTATCCCGTAGCACTCGCCATTCGTGAGCATGCCTGGGATTGGCAAATGGCAAAACAAAACCGCCGACAGGTGCTTGTTTTACGATGTGCCAAAAGTCACCAAGAGGTGTGTCGTGATCATGCGGTGATTCTACATTACCCCAACACAGATGCAGACGGATCCGATCTGACGGCAAACCCTCTATAGCCTGAGCGATGGCATGTATGGCTCGTTCAACAAACTCAAGAAATTCCTTCGGGCGACCATTATAGGTCAGATGGCCTTCTAAACCGAGCTCAGGACAATCCAGTTGAAGATCATGACCATGAGCAAGAATAATTTCGTATTCGACTCTAAGTGCCTTAGCGAGATCGGCCAAATAAGCCTCTTCGGTATCATAGAACTCGTTCTTCATTGCTGCACAGACGATGCCAGGTGAAGGCGCTGTTAGAAAAGTTCGAGTAAACTCGTAATTCTTACTTTTTAGAGCTTCATCAAAATCTGAACACTCTTGCTCACATGCTTCCGGTTTCGCATGAGAAATTGCTCCGATAGCTTTTGGCGGCTCCATATTTGAAACAACAGGTCGAAGTGATGCCTGCTCTTTCATCATCTCAGCAAAATCCGGATGACTGATTAGTTCTGCCCTCGGGGGACGTGTCCAACGGCCACCAAGACCTGTCAGACGATGTCGAAGATAAAGAAAAAACGCCTCTCGTTGTTGCTCACCATTGTTGGCAATATCTACTCCGTTTTCCGACTGCTGCTCTAAAACATGAAAAAGAGCATCGCGTCCCGCTTGATTTAACTCTGCAGCATTAACCTCGCCACCTTGAGCACTTCTGGCATAAAGGCCTGTAAGGGCTAACGGGCGAGGCAGGCTGCCTGCATGTGTGGTTAAGATACGGTCCGACATTAAAAAATCTCCAAAAAAACTCGTAATGAAATTATAGAATTTATTTTTGGTGACACAGAAGTGTTTTTGAATTGCGTAGTCTTTAATTATCAATATCAGAATTGTTTCTTAAAGTTGATATAACAGCATCTCCATCATGCAGTGGAGAGGCAAGAACTTAGGAAGTTGAGCCTTTGGGTTTGACAACACAATCAAAAAGCGCCCTCCTAACGACCGAGCGAAAAACGAAACCTTTAAAGTAGAGATGTAAATGTCCGATATTTCAAAAATCGCCATAGTTACTGGGGCAGGATCAGGTATTGGCCGAGCGTCCGCATTGGCACTTCTTGCCGATGGCTGGTCGGTAGTTTTGGCTGGCCGGCGAGAAGAAGCTCTAGCCGAAACTATGTCTGAGGCTGGTCCAATGAGCGCAAAGGCGCTGCCAATGGCGACGGATGTAACAGACCCTAATTCAGTAAAGGATCTTTTTAACGCGGTTAAAACAAAGTTTGGACGACTTGATTTTCTATTTAACAATGCGGGAGGTGGCTCACCTCCAGACCCATTTGAGGATATCTCTTTAGAAACTTGGCAACGTGTACTGAATGTAAACCTCACTGGGCCATTCTTATGCTCTCAGGAGGCTTTCCGGATCATGAAAGATCAAAGCCCTAGAGGCGGCAGGATTGTTAATAACGGTTCAATCTCTGCACATGTTCCACGTCCTTTTTCAGCTCCATACACCTCCACTAAACACGCCATTACTGGCCTGACGAAAGCCACATCCTTGGATGGTCGCGCCTATGATATTTGTGTGGGCCAGATAGACATTGGAAATGCTGCAACACCGATGACCCAGAGGATGCAAACTGGAGTACTTCAACCTGACGGCACAACTCGCATCGAGGCCACTATGGACGTTAAGGCTGTAGCAGATGCAATTGTCTATATGGCCAACCTTCCATTAGATGCCAACGTTCATACAATGACAGTTATGGCTAGCAAAATGCCGTATATTGGCCGCGGCTAAAAGAAAGCCAAAGGAATGAATGAAACTAAAGACCCGGGCACGTCTAGAGCGCTTTGGTATACCGGTGCACCACTTGACCGATTATCTCACAGGCGAGCCGATGACGGCTGGATGAATAATAAGCTTTATGATCCACAAAGTCGGATAGTTGCTGTTTGGCGAGATAAAAGCCTGGTTCACAATGAAAAAGAGGGTGCCTTTTTGCCTACAGTGGGTGAGGCCAAGGAACTTCTAGATACTGGCCGCTTCCATAGCTTTTTGGGCGTAAAAGAGGGAATTGCATATTTTGGGATTGATTTATCCCATCATGAGGATCCGTATCAGGCACATCCACACATTGATAACAATGGCACGTTTGAGGATCTTCGTGCCGTTGGCCCATCTCTAGAACAGCACGAAGGATCAATACTAGCGCACGCCCGAGGGCTAATGTTTTGGCATAAGCGCAATGGTTATTGCGGCGTGTGCGGTGCTGAAACCCAACCTGAAAAAGCTGGCAGTCAACGCCGATGTACTAATATGGACTGCAACACAGAACACTTTCCGCGCACCGATCCAGCTGTGATTATGCTTGTTTATAAGGGCGATAAATGTCTCCTAGGGCGCACCCGTAATTTTATTCCCCAAATGTACTCAACCCTTGCAGGCTTTGTAGAACCTGGTGAGAGCCTGGAAGAGGCGGTTGCGCGAGAAGTATTGGAAGAAACGGCTGTGATCGTAGACCCAGCAAAGGTTCGCTATTGGGCGTCCCAGCCTTGGCCTTTCCCGGCATCTCTTATGTTGGGCTTCCACGCTGAAGCTGACAGTGAAGAAATAATGGTGGACGAAGAGGAACTTGAGGACGCACGCTGGATTCATAAAAGCCAACTTAGTCACTTAGAAGATTTTGATATGCGGTTGCCACGTCGTGACTCAATTGCATATAGACTCATCGTCTCTTGGATGAATGGTGAGGCCTAAAAAAGGACTAATTCATGCGTCTTAAAAATAAAATTGCCCTGATAACTGGTGGAGCTTCTGGCTTTGGGGAAGCTATTGCCAAGCAATACGCAGCAGAAGGTGCTGCGGTGATGGTGACTGACCTCGATCCCGTTGGCGCACGGCGCGTTGCAACTGAGATTAACTCATCAGGAGGTCGCGCCGAGAGTCATCAAGCGGACGTCACAAAAACTGCTGATGTAGAGGCCATGACTGAGGCTACGATTAAGGCGTTTGGTGGATTGGATATCCTCGTAAACAATGCCGGAGTGCCGCAACGGATTGGTCGATTTGAAACCGTATTGGAAGACGCAATAGATCGTATCTTTGACGTTAATGTAAAAAGCTGGCTTAAAACTACCAGAGCTGCATTACCGCACCTAGAGGCACGTGGCGGCGGATCAATTGTAAATACAGCATCAATTGCGGGGCTTAGACCTAGACCTGGTGCAGCTTGGTACAACGCATCTAAAGCAGCAGCATGCAGCCTTACTATTTCTATGGCTTCGGAACTTGGTGAAAAAAATATTCGTGTAAATGCTCTATGCCCAGTGGCTGCCGAAACTCCTTTATTTGAAGAGGTAGTAGGTGGTCAAATCACTGATGAAGGCCGGCAAAGATTTATTTCAGGAATT
>VMCJ01000139.1 GCA_008081395.1 Rhodospirillales bacterium
AAGGACGCTTGCTTTTTGGTGACTCTCATGAACGTGAGGACTAACAAAAGCGCCATGGAAGTGTATCAAGGTCTTTCGCCAGCCCATATTGAACACGTTAATATGCATATGATTTCCGACGATCGGCGCTCACACTGTTAGTAATTAAAACAGTGGTGACCCCAACGGGAATCGAACCCGTGTTTCCGGCGTGAAAGGCCGGCGTCCTAACCGCTAGACGATGGGGCCATACTAGCGATCCGCCTTATGACTGAAACTCCGCACAAGCGCAACCCCTAGTGGGGTATATATCACTAAACTTCCACATATCTTGCGCTTCTAAGATTGCAACTCTTCCAAACATTAAATTAGCTTTGACCTCAAAAGTCGCTCGCCACCATCTACTGCAATTACCTCTCCGGTAACAAAGTTTGCGCGGGTTAAGTAGCTTACTGCCTCAGCGATATCTGCAGGTGCTGCTCCGCGTTTAAGCAAAGTCATTCCCTGGAGTTCTTCAAAGCGTGATTGGGTCATGGTTGGAGGCGGTAACGTCATGCCAAGAGCTACACCATTAACTCTCACCCGAGGTGCAAGAGAAACAGCTAGTGTTTGTGTGAGGCCGAACAATGCAAACTTACTGAGACTGTAACTGAAGAATAATGGGTCTGGATTAAATGATTTTTGATCAAGAAGATTAATTATGTTCGCTTCTAGATCTTCGGGAAGGTTGTTGACTAAAGCTGCGGCTAGTTGAGCGGGTGCGCGCGCATGAATCGCCATATTTCTATCGAAATTATCTGAGATGAAATTTGCAGCTCGATCATCTTCAAAAATGGAAGCATTATTCACTAAGCATGTAACAGGTTGTTCAGCTTTTCTGCTTGCCTCATACATTATTGCTTCAGGAGTAGTTTTTTCACTTAGATCACCACCTACTGTCCATGCCTGTCCGCCCGCATCTATTATTAATTTTGCGGTTTCTGAAGCCTCGGTATTGGATGAATTGTAGTGAATGACTACAGGCCAACCATCTTCTGACAAGCGCAAAGAGATCTGTCGACCAATACGTTGCGCTCCTCCTGTCACCAGGGCACAGCCCTTAATTTGATTAATCGGTGGGAATGCTGCTGTCATCAATATCAATTCTTCCAAGCATTAGATTAAAATTGGCAAAAAAAGTTTTCGGTTAGCAGAGTTTATTTTTTCTAAAAACTGGTTTGAGCAAGTTTTTTTGAAATTATTCTTTATCAAAATTAATTCCTAATCGCCCCCTTCCTCTGCCAGAATTTTGATCTGTCCGAGATCCCCATTTAGTCCTTGCGGGCAACAATATGGAATATATGCCAATGTTTGAAATTCCCCCGGGGTGTAAATCCGTCGTGTTCTTCTTCTTCGAACATTTCGATTTTTAAGTCCTTTAATTGTGTTAGACAGTCAGATCGAGTGAAGGCCACCACTCCATCGTCTGCTCCGTTTTTTGCCCATGTGTCACGGTTGCCATAAAGCTGACCAGAAAATCGGCCGGAGGGCCGTAAACGATCAATTACTCTTTGCCATACATTTGGAAATTGCGACTTTTCACACAGTGGCAAGGCAAAGCTTGAGTTTATCAAGTCGCATTCTGGCCATTCCGCAGTTTCTATACTGTGTTGACTAAGCTTTAGTGACGATACCAACTCATCCGGGACAGCATCTCTGATTGTTTTGATGGATGTGTATTCCTGGTCCAGGGCTAAAACCCGCCAACCGGCAGCTAACAGAGGTATCGTGTCTCTTCCACCACCTGCTCCTAAGTCGACAGCAAAACCTGGTTGTGAAAATCGCCGCTGGGCAAAGACTGATGTGAATCTGGGTGGTCTATCTTTTAGCCGTTCATAATATGCCGCCCACCTCTCGTCCGCAGTATCCATATACCTGATATACCCTTTATCGCCTGGATAGATTTAGAATAGCAGGTTAGCCTCTGCAGCGATAATAATTCGAAAAGGGTGCTGCCAATGAGTGCACTTTTAGATGGCATAAAAATTATAGATTTTACCCAGGTCATTTCTGGGCCTTATGCCACATATATGTTGGCGCAACAGGGCGCTGATGTAATCAAGTTAGAGCTGCCTGGCGATGGTGATCAAGCACGTGGTATGATGCTACCAAGTGGAGATTTTGCGGATGCAGGACATTCCGCAATGTTTTTAGCCTTTAATTCTGGCAAGCGCTCTCTGGCCTTAAATCTAAAGTCCCCTGCAGCAAAAGAAATTCTAAGACGGCTTATTAGAGACGCTGATGTTGTAATTGAAAATTTTAAAGCTGGAGCGCTGGAAAGACTTGGTTTCGGGTATGAATGGGCACGAGAAATAAACCAAAATATAATTTACTGTTCGATTTCCGGGTTTGGTCAATCTGGGCCTCGAGCGGGCGCAGCTGCTTATGACCCTGTAATCCAGGCAAATTCTGGGATGATGCAGCTCACTGGGCATGAAGGCATAACAGGCCCAACAAAAGTTGGCTTTTGGGTTTGTGACATGTCAACAGGAATGACTGCTGCTTTTGCAATATCGGCAGCGTTGGCAAAACTGCATCGCGATGGAGAAGGAAGTTATATTGACATTTCAATGCTGGATGTGGCGGCGTCTCTGATTTCTCCAATGGTTACAAATTTTTTAAATTTTGGAGTGCAACCATCACTTATGGGGAATGGATCGCCTGCTGGGTCATCGGTATCCACTGTTTATGAAACCGGGGATGGCCTCCTTCAGGTTGCAGCAGCTACCCAAGGACAATTTGAGGCTCAAGCTAAAGTGATGAATCGACAGGATCTTATTGAAGACTCACGTTTTTCAAGCAGACAGGATCGTATCTTGAATGCAGCTGAACTTCGTCAAGAACTCCTTGTAACTTTCTCGGAAGCTGATGCGAAGACATGGGAGGAAAGACTTTCTGCGGTTGGTGTACCAGCAGGTGTTGTTCATTCAATTGAGGAGATGGTTAAAGATCCGCAGATAGTGGAACGTGGCCTCATAAGGGAACAACAGGCTCCAACTGGTCTGAACGGCTATGTGCAAACTATTGGGATACCTTTTAAAGTAAATGGAGAGAATGGATTAAGCGCCGCGGCGCCAAATCTTGGAGAACACACTGAAGAAATTCTGATGGGTCTTGGCTATTCATCTGAAGATATAAGTTTGCTCAAGGTCCAAGGGGCTATCAGCTAAAAATCCTAGAACCTAAGGTGGGATTTAGTTTCAGCACAGCATTTTCCAGAGATATATCGGTATTAGGAGTGATGTCTTTGCTGATGCCCTATCACACAGATAGCTTAATTCTTTATGTAAATTTTATAAGTTAGGACATTGGGAGAGTTGGGGCATGAGAGCTATTGTTTGTTCCGAGTTTGGGCCACCAGAAAATTTGAGAGAGGGCGATCTGCCTGAACCAAAAATAGGTAAAGTTGAGGTTCTAATTGATGTAAAGGCTGCGGGCGTATCTTTTGCGGATACTTTAATGATCAGGGATTTGCACCAGAATAAGCATGCGGTGCCTTTCGCCCCTGGGATGGAGGTTGCTGGCTATATTTCTGAAATTGGGGAGGACGTGGAAGGTTTTTCCGTCGGCCAACGGGTAATGGCTTTGGTTTATGACGGTGGTTATGCCGTCCAAGCTAAAGCTCTGCAGACTGAGACTTTTTGTTTGCCGGATAAGGTACCCTTTGAAATAGCTGCAGGTATGTGTTCGGTCTACTTAACAGCGCACTGTGCACTTGCTCATGAGGCTCGTTTAAAAAAGGACGAAAAAATTTTGATATTGGGCGCAGCTGGTGGCGTGGGTTTAGCCGCAGTTGAGGTGGCAAAGGCGATGGGGGCCTTTGTTATTGCCGCTGCAGGTAGCCGTGAAAAAACATCAGCTGCCACAGAACGTGGGGCCGATGCAGTTATAAATTATTCGAAAGACGACCTTCGCGCAGAGGCTATTTCTATTTCTGAGAATGGAGTTGATGTAGTTTTTGACCCGGTCGCAGGTATTTACTATGAGCCCGCGTTTAGAGCTTTAGATTGGGGAGGGCGCTATTTAACAATTGGTTATGCTGGCGGAGCTATTCCTCAGGTCCCAGCTAATCTTCTATTGGTAAAAAATAGATCTGCATTAGGGTTTGCGTTAATGCACTACCGCCGACACTTACCTAATCTATTGAATGAATCAGCAACACAATTGCTTAACTGGGTTGAAAAGGAACTAATTAGTCCAAGGGTGAGTGTCTTACCTGATTTATCTACAGCCGCAAATTCGATGAGAGCTGTAATGGACCGAAAGGCTGTTGGAAAATTTGTATTAAAGGTTTGAAGATATTGAATGGCGTTTATCCCGTAAGTGCTTCTATTTCAGTCTCAAAAACTTTCTGTGTGTTGAAGCGAATTTGGCTGAGCATAATCCAAAATTTTAGAAAGAATAATTCAAATGAAAATCAAAGCATGGCGTAGCAAAGAATGGGGTGATCCATATTCAATGGCTCTCGAAACAATAGAGGCACCGCAGCCAGGGCCAGGTGAAGCTCTTGTTAGGGTTAATTACGCTGCATTGAACTTCTTTGATTCATTGATGATTGCCGGCAAATACCAGGTTAAGCCCTCGCACCCTTTTACCCCTGGGTGCGAAATGTCCGGCGAGGTGATTTCTGTTGGAGAAGGCGCTGATTTGGCTGTAGGCACGCGTGTCTGCGGTCAGCCTAATTGGGGTGCATTTGCAGAGGCATGCATTATGCCAGCGGATCAACTGCATCCTATTCCCGATGGAGTGGATATGAAGGCCGCTGCATGTGTTCCGGTTGTTTACCCGACCGCTCATGTTGCGCTTCACCGACGTGGCTGTCTCCAAGCCGGAGAGACGCTTCTTGTTACAGCCGCTGCTGGTGGTGTCGGAATTGCAGCGGTTCAACTCGGTAAGGCGTGGGGAGCGCGTGTCATAGCGCTAGCGGGTGGTGAAAAAAAATGTGCTGTTGCCAGTGCGAATGGTGCTGATCATGCTTTTGATTATTTATCCGATGTGGATTGGGTGGAGTCTATTCGTGAAATAACTAATGGGACAGGCGTTGATGTAATCTATGATCCGGTTGGTGGAGAGATATTTGATAAGTCTCTGAAGGTGATTGCCTTTGAAGGAAGGGCAGTGATTATAGGCTTTGCAGGGGGCGAAATTCAAAAGATTGCCGCAAACCGTCTCCTCCTAAAGAATGCTTCTGCTGTTGGTGCAATTTGGGGTGGGTATCGCTCCAAGGATCCGTCTTATGCGAAAGAGGTTTTGAAAGATTGTTTTGAATTGATGGCCCAAGGAAAAATAACGCCGGCAATTTCAGGAACTTACTCTTTAGAGCAAGTTCCAGAGGCACTAGAGTCTCTGGATTCTAGGCAAACATGGGGAAAGGTAGTCATTGATATTGCGGCAATGTAGGTGGCAGAGGTAATTAAATCATAATAGCCTTGTAATCTATTTTGCGTCGTAAAATGGTGCCTAATCCTATTGGAAAAATACCAAAATTAAGTAACGGAACTATCGTAATTTGAAATGTGTTTATTCTGACTGAGTCCTTAAGTTAGAGCTTTGAGAGGATCTAAAGATTATGAGTTATTCACCAAAACAAGTTGGGCCAAATCGCTTCCGCGAGAACATTGGGCGATATTTTGAGGAGTTTGAGGTTGGTCATATTTATGAGCATCGTCCTGGCCGCACAATTTCAGAAGCAGATAATACTTGGTTCACACTTCTGACTATGAACACCCATCCTTTGCATTTTGATTTTGAATACGCAAAGCACAGTGAATTTGGAAAACCTTTGGTGAATAGCGCATTTACCTTAGCAGTCGTAGCGGGGATGAGTGTATCTGACACCAGTCAAAAAGCTATCGCGAACTTAGGGTGGACTGATATCAAGCTGACTGCACCTGTGTTCATAGGTGATACAATTTATGCGGAGTCTGAGGTGCTTGATAAGCGGGAGTCAAAATCACGCCCAACCCAGGGAGTGGTTAAAATTAAGACAACTGCTAAGAAGCAATGTGGGACCATATTTATGAGTTATGAGCGTGTGATGCTTATGCCAAAACGTGGCCATGCGGTTGATGACAAAGCTGAGTATTAAGCCTGTTTAAAGACACTCTAGGCTGGTTTTGGTTGATGATGGAATGCACAAGGTTTCGGTGACATTTAAAGTAAAACCAGCTTCATGTTGAAAATAAGCAATAGATTAAATTTTTACAGCCGATAGTCATAAGTCCTTCTTGCGATGTTGAGGTATGAGGGGCTAGCCTACTATTGAAGTTGGAACTTGTTTGAGAGAGAAAATAGATGCAAGACAGCTCATATGATGTCGTAGTAGTTGGTGCTGGTAATGCTGCGTTATGTGCGGCCATCTCAGCAAAAGAGCATGGAGCTAAAGTCCTTGTCTTGGAGAAGGCCCCAGAAGACGAAAAGGGGGGTAATTCCTATTTTACTGCCGGAGGGTTCCGCTTCGTTCATACTGGCTTAGACGATGTAAGGGATGATGTCTTAGTCGATATGTCGGATGATGAAGCCGATAAAATGATCCTTCCCTCGCACGATAAACAATTTTTCTATGACACCCTTATGAAGGTGACGCGAGGGCAATCGAATGAGGATTTGGCCTGGACGCTAATTAATGGTTCCCGGCCGGCTATGGCTTGGTTGCGTGAAAATGGTGTTCGATTCATACCAATGTATGGACGGCAATCTTTCGAAGTTGATGGAAAACAACACTTCTATGGCGGTGTGAATATAGAGGCAGTTGGTGGCGGTGCAGGGCTTGTTGAATTTCTTCTTGAACGTTGCCGTAAGGTAGGAATTGATATCCGTTATGGCACAGGTGCCACTAAACTGTATCAGGATGAGAACTATCGGATCACTGGCCTGCAGGTAAGAGCACAAGGGGGCTATGAAGACATTGCTTGTAAGTCAGTTGTTCTGGCTTGCGGGGGGTTTGAGAGTAACCCTGAGATGCGTGTTAGGTATCTAGGTCAAGGTTGGGACCTAGCCCGCGTGCGAGGCACCAGGCATAATACCGGCGATGGTATTCAGATGGCACTGGACATAGGGGCTGTGCCCTATGGAAACTGGTCAGGTTGCCACTCCGTAGGTTGGGATATTTCAGCTCCACCATTTGGTGATCGATGGGTTTTAGACAATTTTCAGAAGCATTCGTACCCACTTGGTATAATGGTCAATATCCACGGTGAGCGATTTGTCGATGAGGGTGAAGATTATAGAAATTTGACATATGTGCGATTTGGAAAAGCCATTATGGGGCAACCTCATTACACATGTGTTCAGATTTTTGATCAAAAGACTACTCATCGCTTGCGTGATGAATACAGGATCAAGGAAGTCACTCACGTAAAATCCGATACAATCGAAGGGTTGGCAGAACAATTAGAGATTTCTGTAGAGGGATTAAAAAAGACCATCGAAGAATATAATGCCGCCTGTCCAGACCAGAGCTTTATTGATGCCAATTATAATCCAGCAATTTTAGATAACGTGGGCACAACAGGTATATCGCCTGCTAAATCTAATTGGGCTCTGCCCATTGATGAGCCTCCATATGAAGCATGGGTAACTACAACTGGTGTTACCTTCACTTTTGGGGGTCTAAAGATTGATGACAAAAACTGTGTTCAAGATAAAGCAGACCGAGGTATTCCTGGCCTCTTTGCGGCAGGAGAACTGGTAGGGGGATTATTTTACGAGAACTATCCCGGTGGGACAGGCTTAATGTCTGGTTCTGTCTTTGGTCGAAGGGCTGGCGAATTTGCAGCCGAATATGCCCGTACAACGAACACCTGATAGATTGGTTTTCATAATGCAAGATACCAATATGCTTGGGTTTGTGGGCGTCGGTGTAATGGGCGAAAAGATGTGTCGCAACATGGCGCAGAAGTCCGGGAAGCCTGTACTTGCCTTTGATCAAAACAAGGAGCCACTTCAGCGTTTGTCAGAATTTGGCGTTGAGAGCGCAACTGGTCTTTCAGATGTTATGGCAAGATCAGAGATGGTCTTTCTATCATTACCAGGTGAGCCACAAGTGCGAGAAGTCGTGCTTGGCCCTGGGGGGTTATTAGAAAGTGCAAAACCTGGCCAAACAATAGTTGATTGTTCGACTTGTCCTGTGCACCTTGCTCAAGAAATTGCTCAAAAAGCGAAATCAAAAGGTGTAAATTTCTTAGATGCACCAGTATCTCGCGGCACCACTGCAGCAGACAACGGAACACTCAATTTTATGGTCGGTGGTGAAGAAAAGGTTTTCAATGCCGCCAGACCGTTCATTGAAACAATGGGCGTAGATATAATTCTTTGTGGGGGGCATGGTGCAGGGCAGGCTGTAAAGCTGATGAACAATATGATTGTTGTGCAAACTGTTCATGCGATCGCAGAGGCGCTTAAAGTTGCCCAAGCGTCAGGTGCTGTTGATGGCAAGGTACTTTTTGAGACGTTAACAACTGGTTCTGCAGATAGCTTTGTTTTACGAAATCATGGCTTAAAAAGTATGCTGCCAGGTACGCATCCGCCACAGACCTTTCCGGTAAAGTATATTATGAAGGATCTTGGCTACGCGCTTGATTTAGCAAAATCATCAGGTGTTAAGATGACAGGCGCTGAGGCAACAATGGAGCTCTGTAAGCGAGCTGAAAAAATGGAATTTGGTGATCGTTATTACACAATTCTCATTGAGGCCTTGGAGTCTATTAAGTGACTAAAAATTGGGAAGTATACGCGTTCCGATACGCAGCAATGCCCGAACGTTACGAAGCTGAGCTTTTTATAGGAGGCCGGCCCGATGCGAATTGGGGAATGGATTATTTTTTTTGGATGCTGCGGTCTGGTACTGAAGTAATCGTCGTTGATACCGGTGCAAATGCAGCAAAAATGCCTGCTAAAGGACGAACTCCATTAATCTCGATCGAAGATGCTTTAGCAGGTGTCGGAGTAAAAGCCGAAGATGTTAGTCAAGTATTTCTTACCCATGCTCATTGGGATCATATCGGAAACTTAGATAGTTTTCCCAAGGCACATTTCTGGATTCAGCAGGCAGAGATGGCCTCAATTACTGGCCCAGATATGACTTTTGCTAAGATCCGTGGCGCTTATCAGGCAGATGAAGTTCAGAGACTGGTTGGTTTAGTTTACGAGGACAGGATAACTTTTTTGGACGGCGACGGATGCTTTGCTGATGGCGTCGACTATCTGCTGATGCCTGGTCATAGCGCGGGACAAACCGCCCTTCGAATAAGTACTACGTCTGGGCAGCTGCTTCTGGCTTCAGATGCGGTTCATTACTATCGGGAAGCTGCCGAAGAACTATGTTTTTTGGCTTTCAATGATGCGAAAGCAATGCTTTCGAGTCTTCGCCGCTGTAAGGCAGAAATAGCTGGTGATTGGGATAGAATGATTCCTGGTCATGACCCACAAGTTACTTGGCGTTATCCAGCTGAAACGCACCTGAGTAATGGAGACCCAGTAGCTCTTCGAGTAGATTTGGCACCAATTAAGGGACTGGAGCTTTAGTGAAATGACGAAGACTTGGAAGATATATGGAATTCGTTACGCCACGCAAAATGGACGCTTAGCCAGCCACACGTTTCTTTGGGGATCAGCTGAAGAAGAACTAGCTGGTCTCGATTATTACTCCTGGGTTTTAGTCTCCGATGATCGTGCCATAGTCGTTGATACGGGAGGGGCTGAGCGCAAAATCAAGGGACTTGGTAGGCAATGGATTGCATCACCGCTGGATGGTCTCAAAGAATTAGGTGTAGATCCAAGTAATGTAGAGGATGTAATTGTTTCACATGCCCATTGGGACCATGTAGGTGAACTTGCTGCGTTTCCCAAGGCTCGTTTTTATATGAATGATCTTGAAATGGAGAGTATCACCGGTGAGGATATGACCTTTGCCGTGATGCGAGAAGCCTATCACGCAGAGGAAGCACAGCAGCTGGTTGGGCTTGCATATGAAGATCGCCTTACGTTTCTAAGAGGGGATGGTCAGTTCGCTGATGGGATTGACTATACGCTAATCGGTGGTCATTCAGCAGGACAGATAGCTCTTACGGTTCAGACGGATCGTGGTCCCGTAGTTCTTGCAACCGATGCAATCCACTTATGGGAAGAGGTGGAAAAAGAGCGCGCTTTCCTGATTTTTCATGATCTGAGACAGATGTTAAAGGGCTACCGAAAGATGAATCAAATGGTGGCAGGCGATCTTACTCGTCTTCTGCCAGGTCATGATCCCCTTATTAAAGATCGCTATCCCATAGTTAAAAAACATGGTGATGAGCCCTTCATCTTGGACCTTGGTGGAGTTATTTAGCCAGGAATTCCAACCATCTCAGTGAGACAACGATATCTAACCGTTTCTTTTTGGTCTGACATTTCGTGAAAGCCGTCAGTTTTAAGAATTTCCCAAAAGTGATCTTGAGCTTCACGGTTTGGGAAATAAAGTTCTGGAATACCAAAGCAGGGCGCGCCTTCCGGATTTAAAGCAAGGCTCACGGAATATCGAAAACCACCAGCCAGTTTCATTGTGTCACGGACGTTTGGTCCATGAATATCTAACCAGTGATCTCGGAAAGTTTGCAAATCTATCCCGGGCTTTGGCTGGACAAAGGATATTTGTTTCAGAAATCCAGATCGAGTTGTTGGAAATGGTTTGTTCAAAGTGAGTGGGGACGTAGGTAAATTCCCATCAACAAACACAAACTCCTCCGTTGCAAATATGCGATATGGTTCGACCTTTTGCTGAAAAGTGTCGGTTGGGTTTAAACCACGCAATTCAGATGGGATTTGGGGGCTACTTGCGTACCAAAGAGCAGCCATTCCGTCCCATTTCTGGCGACTAGCATCATTTGGCTCAAATAAACTCGCCTCATACCGCCAGGCATTGGGTTCACCAGCTGCTTTTGCGTTTTCATTGCGCTCAATAACGTTTGGCATATGATTAGCATACCAATGCGCAATCATTTCATCCCTGGTGGTGGTTTCTTTGCGTTGTATTAGAGCAAAAGTTTTAACGCCTGGTGTGGGTGTTGGACGCTTTTCAAGCATTGATTTATGCGCCGGTTCGTGTTTCGAGTGCATTGATGAGCTGAGTGAGCGCAGTAGCTGCAAATCTAATCATGTTCTCTGCTCTATCGTTGTCCCCTGTTTCGAGGGTCATAGAAAGATTTTGGGAACCACATAGGGCAATGCATGAGTGGCCAGCAAGGTCTCCATATCGATTTCCAGTGGGCCCGGCGGCACCAGTTTCAGCAAGCCCCCAGTCAGAATTATGAATTTCACGTATACGGCTCGCAAGTCGAGAGGCATAAGGTTCAGAGGAAGATCGTATCCCGGCTTCATCCATCTCTTTTTGAGTTATTCCAACAAGGCCTTGCCGAGCTTGCAGTGTATAAACAACAGCGCCACCCAAAAAATATCGGGACGCACCGGGAACAGCCAGAAGTGCAGAAGAAATCAATCCACCAGCTGAGCTTTCGGCAATGGCTATTGTTTCACTGCGATGTCTAAGATGGTCAGCGGCTATGTTAGCTAGGCGCAGAAGCTCAGGATTCATAGTTCTAGGTCCCCAAAGTTAAAGTTTCTGTAAACATGGCGGTATCTGGAATAGTCTGTCAAAGTATTCCTGTATTTTATGCAACCCGAGGAGATGCTTAATGAAAGCAGAACTTGGTTATCTTGTAGCGTGTTGTGTACTTAGCTTGGTCATTTGGTTGCCCTATATCCTAGGCCGAATTTCAGCTTGGGGTCTTATTGAGGCAATGGGATATCCTGCAAAGGAATTGCCTCAGCCGGAATGGGCGTTGCGTTTGCAGAAGGCTCACAGGAACTTGACTGAAAATCTGGTTCCATTTGGGGGCCTAATTTTGGCAGCTGAAGTTGCTGGTATGACAAACGACATGACTGCTTTGGGGGCTATGATT
>VMCJ01000152.1 GCA_008081395.1 Rhodospirillales bacterium
CTGGAAATGTTGCAGTTGAAACTTGCGCAGCACTCGGCATTGGCCGAGCCAGTGCTCTTCGTTTTGCCCGTCTAGGAATGCGGATAGCAATTGCAGATTTATCAAGTGATGACCTAAAGTCAGTTCACGAAGAGATCACTGAAATTGTCGGACAGGACAATGTTTTAACACAAGTTTGCGATGTCTCTGACGTCACTGCGATGGAAAACTTCCGGGACAACATCTGCAAAAAGTTTGGAACACCCTCTATCCTTTTCAATAATGCTGTCACCCGTGTTGGGCGAGGAATGTGGGCAGATATTGAAGACTGGAAACGCGCTGTAGATGTAAATCTTTGGGGCGTAATAAATGGCGTTCGATGTTTTGTGCCTGCAATGATAGAAAAAGGCTCGCCCTCTCGTGTCATAAATGCTGGATCGAAGCAGGGAATAACCAATCCACCAGGACATCCCGTATATAATCTTTGCAAAGCAGCTGTTCGTAACCTTACTGAAGGACTGGCATATGACCTCCGTTCCACGCCCAATTGTCAAACAACTGCTCATCTGCTGATTCCTGGATGGACAACCACAGGAAAACAACAACACAAACAAGGTGCGTGGATGCCTGACCAAGTAATAGACGAAATGCTCTCGAGAGTGGGTTCAGGAGATTTTTACATCGTCTGTCCAGATGGTGAAGTTAGTCGCGAAATGGATGCTAAGCGGATCCTATGGTCAGCCCAAGACGTTACGGAAAACCGCCCAGCACTCTCAAGATGGCATCCAGACTGGAGTGAAAAGTTCAGAAAATTCGAACTAAAATAGTCTTTTAAAGCTAACCTAAACTTTTCCGTGACAATGCTTGTACTTAAGACCTGATCCACAAGGACATCGATCATTGCGTGACACCCGCCCCCATGTTGAGGGATCACTCGGATCAATTGTACCAGCTGAAGCTAACCTAGTTTGGCGAGGAGCTGCGGCAGGTCTGGACTCTTGCTGAACTGCACCTGCAGAAGGTTCGTTACTTAATTGGTCTGACATACCGACCGCATCGGGATGTTCCGCGACCATGTCGCCAACTTGCATAGAACTACCCATTTCGGGGATTGGTGCTTGAATTTGAAGATGTAAAAGTGCCCCAGAAACTACAGTACGAAGCCGGCCTAACATTCCTTCAAAAAGCTCAAAAGCTTCATGCTTGTACTCATTTAAAGGATCACGCTGGGCATATGCCCGAAGACCAATACCTTGTCTAAGATGATCTAACGCTAACAGATGCTCTTTCCACACCTGGTCTAAAAGTTGGAGCAGAATACTTTTTTCAGCAAAACGCATCATATCTGGGCCAAAGTTAGCCGCCTTCTCAGCTAAACGCCTGTCCATATCGGAAAGCACTCGCTCGACGATTTCCTCGTCAGCAATACCCTCTTCTTTGGCCCACTCAACTATGGGGTATTCTAGGCCAAGATTAGCGACAAATGCTGCCTGAAGGCCTTCGCTATCCCACTGTTCTGCCAACGCGTTAGCAGGAATGTGCGAAGCTACTAACTCTTCAACAACCTGCCTCCGCATATCCTCAATATCAGCTCTCACATCATCAGCGTCCATAATCTCACGACGCTGTTCGTAAATTACTTTGCGCTGATCATTCATCACATCGTCGAAGCGCAGGAGGTTTTTTCGAATTTCGAAATTACGCGCCTCGACCTTGCCTTGGGCCTTTTCTAATGCCCTGTTGATCCAAGGATGAACTATTGCCTCATCCTCTTTAAGCCCAAGTCGCCGCAGAACATTATCCATCCGCTCTGAGCCAAAAATACGCATAAGGTCGTCTTGAAGGCTTATGAAGAATTTTGAAGCACCTGGATCACCTTGACGTCCAGAACGGCCACGGAGTTGATTGTCTATGCGGCGGCTTTCGTGACGCTCCGTTGCTAGAACAAAAAGCCCCCCGGCCTCGAGAGCAATTTTTTTATCTCTAGCAATTTCGGCATCTATTTCTTCCGCAACACGGCGCTGCTCAGCTTCATCAGAAATGTTTGCAAGTGCGGAGGCAAGCATCATTTCCCTATTGCCACCTAGCTGTATATCCGTCCCTCGACCGGCCATGTTAGTTGCAATTGTCACGGCTCCTGGCTTGCCCGCCAAAGCAATTATTCCAGCCTCTTGCTCATGATAACGTGCATTTAGCACCTGATGAGGAATATTTGCTTTCTTTAATTCTTGCGACAAAGCCTCGGATTTTTCGATTGAAACCGTTCCAACCAAAATCGGTTGTTTATTACCATTCCGATTACGAATTTCATCAACGATGGCTTTATTTTTTTCCTTCAGAGACCGATAAACTTCATCATCAAAATCTTCTCTAGCCACCGAAACATTAGTTGGCATTTCTATGACGCGAAGCTTATAGATTTCATCAAACTCTCCCGCCTCGGTCATTGCTGTGCCGGTCATACCTGATAACTTGGGGTACAGGCGGAAATAATTCTGGAAAGTAATTGAAGCAAGGGTCTGGTTTTCTAGCTGAACCTCAACGCTTTCCTTAGCTTCAAGGGCCTGATGAAGGCCCTCCGAATAACGACGACCTTCCATTGCGCGACCAGTAAATTCGTCGATTATGACAACTTTACCGTCCTTAACCATGTAATCAGTGTCACGCTCAAAAAGAGTGTGCGCCTTGAGTGCTTGATTTACGTGATGCACAAGAGAAATATTAGCTACATCATACAGACCACCTTCGGGAAGAAGGCCGGCTTCTTGCAGCTTTGCTTCTATTTTTTCAGTGCCAATGTCTGTTAGACCAACCGCTTTTGACTTCTCGTCTTTCTCATAATCTTCAGGCTGTATTCCCTGCATTAAACTGTCGACCGAGCGATACAGTTCAGAGGATTGCTCTGCTGCTCCCGAAATAATTAGAGGAGTTCGGGCTTCATCTATAAGGATAGAATCTACTTCATCTACAATTGCAAAGTTGAAAGGTCTTTGAACCATATCATCGAGACGAAATTTCATATTATCTCTTAGATAGTCAAAACCAAATTCGTTGTTTGTACCGTAGGTAACATCTGCGGCGTACTGACGGCGCCGCTCATCATCCATAAGACCGTGGATGATGCATCCAACTGTTAGACCAAGAAAATTGTATACCGCCCCCATCCAGCTGGCATCGCGCTGAGCAAGATAGTCATTCACTGTTACTACGTGTACGCCCTTACCCTGAATAGCATTCAAATAAACTGCTAAAGTAGCGACGAGAGTTTTACCTTCGCCCGTCTTCATTTCGGTGATCATTCCACCATGAAGAACAGCTCCACCCATAAGCTGCACGTCAAAATGACGTTGGCCTAAAGTACGCTTCGCGGCTTCTCGAACTGCGGCGAAGGCTTCAGGCATTAATTGATCGAGAGTTTCACCTTCGTTTAACCGTTCCCGAAACTTCTGCGTCAGACCACGAATTTCTTCGTCTGAAAGTGCCTCAAAACTCTGTTCGAGTTCATTAACCTTAGCTACAAGGCTGCGTAGTGATTTCACATAGCGGTCGTTCGCGGTGCCGAACACGCGCTTTACGATTGCGCCTATCATGATTGCCTCAAGTACTAGAGCCTCTACTGCTCATCTATAATATGGAGTCAAAGACTCCCATGGAAAGGTTAGGGTTGACAGATAAGCTCCGGTTCGTGCCCTGTCAACGAAATGAAGTTTAAGAATAGTAACAAGGTATTTCTTTGGAGATTTCTATAATGCGTTTAATTCTTTTAGCTGGCGCTTTTGCTGGATTGATTTTTCAACATAGCGCTTCAGCGCAGACAAAGAGCCCAGGTATTTCAGACAACCCAAACAATATAGCTGCGAAGATTAATGGCTACGAGATTAATATGTCTCGCGTTGATCAGGCACTAGATGCATACGCTAATGATTTGGGTCAACTTGATCCAAAGTCTTTTTATTTTTCAGTCTTGGAACGCATCATTGATCAGGAATTGGCAGCTCAGGCCGCAGTGAGTGCGGGTATTGCGGATGATCCCAGAGTAAAAGCTGAACTGGACCAAGCACGATCTACTGTTCTTGCTGGTGCTTACCTTACAAAAATTGCTTCAGAGGCAAGCAGTGAAACTGAATTACTTCGACGCTATGAAGCTTTGAAAAAAGTTGGCGTTAAGTCGGTATCTGCTCGCCATATTCTGGTGAAAACAGAGAAAGAGGCAGAAGATATAATTCAAAAACTTGAGGAGGGCGCTGCTTTTGAAGAGTTAGCAAAAGCCTTTTCGGTAGGTCCATCAGGGCCACGTGGTGGCGATTTAGGCTTTTTTGGACCCGGGCAAATGGTACCGCCGTTCCAAGAAGCTGCATTTGCTCTGGAAGTTGGAAGTCATACAAAGACCCCAGTAAAAACGCGTTTTGGCTTCCATGTTATCAAAGTCGAGGATATACGCTCTGAACCTCCACCACCTTTCGAGCAAGCAAAACAAAAGCTGTCGCAGGAAGCGCGAACACAAGCAATGATTAAAGAACTAGAACGTCTACATTCGGAAGCTAAAATACAGCTGTTCTCTCCCGATGGTTCTGAAGTCAAACCAACACAAAAAAAGCCACGCTAAATTAGAGAAACATAATGCTAAAACAATCTCCTCTAGCTCCAGAAAACGCCCCAAAGCTCGCCCCAGTCAACGGAGTAAGCATTGCGACCATGAATAGCGGCATTCGCTACAAAGGTCGTGATGACGTTATGTTGATGGTATTCGACAAGGGAACGGTCATGGCTGGCGTTGTGACCAAATCAAAGACCCGGTCAGCTCCCGTGGAACATTGTGTGAGCGCATTAAAGGGCGGAGGACACGCGCGTGCACTAATTGTAAATGCTGGTAACGCAAATGCTTTTACTGGCCGAGCAGGCGATTTAGTCGTGAAGGAGACAGTAAAAGCTGCGACTGCAGCAATTGGATGCCGCCAAAAAGATGTTTACGTATCATCCACTGGTGTGATCGGAGAACCGATCAGACCAGGGGCAATTCCAAGCTGTGTAACTAAACTTGTAAAAAAATTGAAACCCACAGGTTGGGACAAGGCTGCCGCAGCAATCATGACTACCGACACCTTTGTTAAGGTTGCAACAGCAACCACGACCATCGGCGGCAAATCAGTCATTATTAACGGGATTGTCAAAGGTTCAGGAATGATTGCCCCTGATATGGCAACAATGCTGGGTTACATCGCCACTGATGCAGCTATCCCCCAATCAATTTTGCAGTCACTTCTTTCCCGGGCAGTTGATAAAAGTTTCAACTGCATAACTGTTGATAGCGACACTTCAACTTCAGATACCGTTCTTCTTGCTGCGACTGGCAAAGCTGGAAATATTCTACCAAAATCAGCTAATGATCCTGTTCTCAGAGACTTCAAAAATGCTCTCTTAGAAATTTGTCATGATCTTGCTCAGCAAGTCGTAAGGGATGGAGAAGGCGCTACCAAATTCATTACCGTGCAGGTAACTGGCGCAACCTCCTCAGGAGCAGCAAAAACAATCGGCCTCGCCATTGCTAATTCTCCCTTAGTAAAAACCGCAATTGCCGGAGAAGATGCCAACTGGGGTCGAATAGTAATGGCTGTAGGTAAATCAGGTGCAAGAGCAGAAAGGGATCGCTTGCGTATCTGGATTGGCGGCGTGGAAATCACTGCTAAAGGCATGGTTGTAAAAGGGTATGACGAAGCACCAGTTGCAAAACATATGCAAGGCCGAGAAATCGACATTAAGGTTGATATCGGCCTTGGTCGTGGGTCTTCAACTGTTTGGACCTGTGATCTCACCCATGGGTACATCGAGATAAATGCGGATTATCGGAGCTAATGACACAGGGCTTCCCAATACTTCTTGTTGTAGCAGTTGCGCTAATTGATAGGGACGGCCGGGTGTTGTTGGCAGAGCGTCCCAAAGGCAAGAACATGGAAGGATTATGGGAGTTTCCAGGTGGTAAGGTAGATGCGGGTGAGACCCCAGAAACTGCACTCATCCGTGAACTTCAGGAAGAACTAGGAGTAGATATAGAAGCCTCGTGCCTAGCTCCCTTCACTTTTGCAAGCCATACATACGACAAATTTCATCTTCTAATGCCACTGTATGTATGCCGAGTTTGGAAGGGAATTCCAGAAGGTAGAGAAGGTCAGCGCCTAGCTTGGGTTAGACCAAATGAAATGAAAAACTATCCAATGCCGCCAGCAGACAAACCTCTTATCGCAATGCTGCGTGATCTTTTATAAAAACAGAATAGATTTTTGTGTTCCCTCCAATTTCAGAAAGGCAATGCACTACCACCCATTCACACGATTCCACTGCCCAGCCAGGTCTCCATTCTTTATAAGATGATAACCGGGATAAGCTGCAGCAGTAAAACAGGCGTGATTAGGAAATACACGAACCTGTGAACCAACTGGTAAACGCTCAAACCAAGTTGGATCCGCAAGATTAATTTTACCGTGTTCTTGACTAACTCCATCGATAACAAGCCCAAGAGAAATAGCACTCTTAGCATCAACCACGTGGCCATAACCTGCCCCGACTAGAAATCCACTGGCGCTTATATCTTTTGAAAGAGCAAGACCTCCAGCATCAACTAAGATGCGTCCAGCTTCTCTGTTATGGCCAATAACAGTAGTTAATACCGATAGCGCTAAGTCATCGGCTGAACACACACCTCGAGACATTTGATCAAGATCAAATGGCATAAATACACCAGCCCTAACCTCAGTAACTCCATTAAAGTTCTCGCCAAAAGCGACCGTGGGAGTTGAACCTATACTGACAATGGGCGCAGGATATCCAGCGGATCGCAGAAGAGCAGCGGCACCCACTGCAGACCTTCTCTCTTCCTCTGCTATTTTCTTCACCTCATTCAAATCATTGGTGCTGTAACTATGACCAGCGTGAGTCAGGACTCCTGCAACGATATTACCACCCTCAGAAATTTCCTTTGCAACAGCTAAAAGGTGAGGACTGTTCATTGGCAAACCTCCCCTTTCATCTCCACAATCAACCTCGAGTAAAAATTTCATTCCAAGACCAGATGCTGCACGGGCAACGGCCGTAGAGTCTGTCAACAATTTTAAGTCCACGCCTGAGGAGACAAGCCGCTTTGCTCTGGATAGTTTTCCAGGCGCAATACCAACGGCATAAACAATGTCACGAAAACCAGCCGCAGAAAAATATTCAGCCTCCGCTAGAGTAGAGACCGTAATTGGCCCATCCTTCCCAACGGTGAGAAGAGCAGCCTCAATTGATTTTAATGTTTTTAGGTGAGGACGCAGGGTCACTCGATGTTGGGTGGCAATAGCCGCGAAGCGGCCAATATTTCTCTCCAGCCTATCTAAATCAAGAAGTAAGCAGGGTGTTTCAAGCTCAAAAATGCTATTCATAAAATTCATTCAGCGTTACCTTTAGCCTTAGATCTTAATTGATCCCTAACCTCGTCATTATGTTCGCCGAGCGTTGGTGCCGCTCGGCGAACGCCCCCTGGTGTTTTTGATAATTTAATTGGAGTGCCTAAAGTTCGACCAGAGCCAGCCTTAGGATGATGAACCTTAGCAATCATTTCTCGAGCTATAATATGCGGGTCCGATAAGGTCTCAAGATGATCCATTACAGGACCACAAGGGATACCAAGGGCATCTAATTTTTCAAACCAGTGTTTTGTGTTTTCCTTCTGAAAATAGGGCGCAAGAATAGCTGCCAACTCTTGCTGACGAGCAACACGATCCTTCTTTTCAAGGAATCGTGGGTCAGAAATAAGATTATCCGCCCCTATGATTTCACAGGTCTGCTCCCAGAATTTTTGTTGGGATGCGCCTAGGGCTAGCCAGCCATCCTTTGTTGGAAAAATTTGATAAGGCGCAGACCCCCTGTGGCCTTGCCCTAATCTCTCTGGCTTCTGGCCAGTAGCAAAGACATTAGCTGCCTCATAGACGCACATTGACAGAGCTGAGTCCAATAAACTCACATCTACTTGCTGCCCCTCACCTGTCTTATTTCGATGCTGCAGAGCAGTCAAAATGCCAATAGCCCCGTTCATTCCTGCAGCCACGTCAGAAATTGCAATGGGTATTCGGTACGGCCCGCCTTCTGGAGGACCGTTAATGGTCATTAGGCCAGACATCGCTTGTGCTACGAGATCAAACCCTCCCCTGGAGCTGTATGGTCCAGTTTGGCCAAAGCCAGAAATGGAACAATATATCAGTGACGGATTAAGCTCTGCCATTGTCTCGTATCCAATGCCTATCCGTTCTGCTACGCCTGGCCGAAAATTCTCGACCATTACATCTGCCGTTTTAACAAGCTCCTTTGCTGTTTTAAGATCATCTGGGTTTTTTAGATCCAACTCGATAGATCGCTTGTTACGATTCCAGAGCATGAACGGAGCACCCTCTCCATTAACATGCGGAGGACTTTGCCTGAGGTCATCGCCCTTTCCAGGTCGCTCCACCTTGATAACATCCGCTCCTTGGTCAGCCAGAATCATGGCGCAGTAAGGACCAGAAAGGTGATTTGTAAAGTCAATCACAACAAGTTTGTCGAGGGCACCAACCATCAATAGAGCCTCCTTAATAAAGTCGCTATGCTAGAGTCTTAGATTATTCGAATGTAACAAACTTATGAACCGGAAAACCTAATGCCTGAGATCAAAACTGATATCCGCGAAGATGGCGTAGCCATAGTAACCATTCATCATCCAGAGAAAAGAAATGCCTGTACACAAGGGATGTGGGAGGCATTAGGCGAAGTATTCACGGGCCTCCCAAAAAATCCAAAAGTCCGTGCCATAATATTAACTGGTGAGGGAGAACATTTTTGTGCAGGAGCAGATATCAGCGAATTTGCTAAAGCAAGGAATGATTCAAAAGCCGCAACAATTTACTCCCAGCATGTGGATAATGCGGAAACGGCGATTCACCATGCCCCTATGCCTGTAATTGCCGCCATACGCGGATCAGCCATCGGTGGTGGATGTGGCCTCGCAGTTGCCTGTGATTTTAGAATTGGCGATGACAAAACTCGGATGGGAATTCCAGCAGCACGACTTTCTGTTGTTTATTCTTTGAAAGAGACGCAAGTCTTATCAGAAGTAGTAGGAGCCAAAAATGCAAAACGCATCCTATTTTCTGGTGACTACTTTGATGCAGACGGGTCAGTTCAATTGGGGCTGCTGGATGAAGTAGTTGAAGATCCTTTGCAAAGTGCAATCGAGTACGCCAGTCACATAGCGGAAAGAGCACCAATGTCAGTTAGAGGCGCCAAGTTAGCCATTAATGCGATAGCTTCAGGCAACATGGATAGTGTTGAAGATGAATATGAACGTCTCCGCGATACAGCAGCGGACTCCGCTGACTATGCCGAGGGTCAACGCGCATTTTTAGAAAAGAGAAAGCCTAACTTCCGAGGGGAATAAAAAGGTCTCTGAACAAGCGTGCGATATTTTCAAAAGGATTAGTGGGGAGAATAATTTGGAATACGTAACTGCCTATGAGAACCTGCGTGGCCTAGTTTATTCACCTTTTTACATAGGACTAGCCGAGGGTCTCTTTAAGGAGGCTGGGGTAGAGCTAACCGCAAAATTATCTCCCGCTGGGGAAGAAACTGTTGCGGGTGCCATTGCCGGCCGCGTTGAGGTTTCGTGGGGTGGTCCTATGAGAGTAATGCGAGAACATGATAAAGACCCCTCAAGTCAACTTGTATGCTTTGGTCTAGCAGTTCAAAAAGACCCATTTCTCATAATCGGTGCAAAAGCAAACACTGAATTCACACCAGCTAATCTCCTGACTAAACGACTGGCAGTGGCGACTACAGCACCAACGCCCTGGCTACTGTTACAAGAAGATCTCCGTCGCCTGGGTTTTGATCCTTCGGCCATAGAGTTGACAGACCCTGTTGACCCACAAGAGGCACTCGAAGGACTTAATTCTCGTTTTGATTATGTTCTTGCATTTGAACCATGGGGCTCCAAGGCCGAGCTAGAGAAAAGAGGTTTTGTATTATATGCCGGAGCTCGCCGCGGGCCTTTAGCTTTCACAAGTTTCTATGGACCACGAAATTTTTTAACAAACCGGCGAACCGCTGCCCTTGCATTAATGGATGGTCTGAAAAAGTCTCTCTCACGAATAAATTCCATTAACCCAGCAGAGGCCGCTACAAAAATTAAACCCTGGTTCGAAAATTTTGATGAAGCATTACTGGCAACTGCTATTGGACGGTATCAACGTCTCAACCTGTGGCCACTAGATACAGACATAACAGCAGATGGATTTGTTCGACTCAAATCTTCACTAATTTCAGGTGGGTTTATTGAAACGGATACTGCTTACGAAAATATGGTTGCCAATTTGTAAGCAATATCGACTGGACCTTGGAATTTATCTGATAACTATTTTTTCCTCATCCGGAGTAAGTTAGCGCTGAATCAACTTTTAATGACTGGTTGCGTTGATTTTCAAACCCTCACGAGCACGCCAAGTACTGGGGTACGAAACTATGAGCCACAGAAGAAATAGCATTCCAGGAATTGCTGCTGCCGCTGTAAACAGCGTGAAATTTGGCCAACCTAGTCCATCAGCCAAATATCCAGCTGGTGCCACTAAGACTTTAGGCGAAAACGCCATAATCGACGTAAGCAGTGCAAATTGGGCAGCAGTATAGCGCCGATCACAAAGCATCATAAGAAATGCAATAAAAGCTGTTTGTCCAAGACCTCCAGTAAAAGCCTCAATCCCTACAACCCAGGCGAGAAGGCTGATATTTGCATCACCCCCTGTTGAAAGCTGTTGTTCTCCGATGACTGCTAAGCGCCAGAAGGCTATATTTGAAAAACCTTGCAGCAGGCCAGAAACTAAAAGCGTTTTGCCGAGACCGAGAAGAGCAACTAGAAGCCCACCGATGAAGATGCCTATCATCATCGCCCAAAAACCGAAAAGCTTGCCTACATTGGCTATCGTAGACTTGTCATAATTAAGGTCGACAAACAGCGCTCCCGTCATTTGGCTTAATAAGGCATCACCAAACTTAAAAAAAAGAACGAAAAGTAAAAGAATCACCCATCCGTCACGCTGGCTAAACTCCACCAACGGCTTCCAGTAAGTCTCACCAAATAGCGACATAAGAGAACTTGGCAGTTGAACTGTGGGCTCATCCTTCGGGCGGGGAGCTAGCAGAATGGCGATTACACCGACAAATAAAGTCAGTGACGTAAAAACATATGCCAATTCCCAATCTAGATAGTCTGCCAGATAAAGTGTGCCAACCGTGGACATGAGCATACCACCACGAAATCCATAAACCGCCATGGCTGCCCCTGCGCCGTATTCTTCTTCTGCAAGAATTTCTATTCGGTAGGCATCTATCGCTATGTCTTGTGTGGCAGATAAAAACGCGACGAAGAGGGCAACAAAAGCAATTAGCCAAATCGAGGTATCGGTTGGCTGTATCAAGCCGAGAACTGCTATGGCTAAAATCAGAACAATGTGAACAGTCAACATCCATGCACGGCGGCGACCAAGCATTCGAGACAAAATAGGTAAAGGCAATCGATCGATTAATGGGGCCCACAAGAACTTTAGAGAGTACGGGATCCCAACCAACGAAAACAAACCAATTGCAGCTAGATCAATACCAGATTCTCGCAATCGGATCGTTAGAGTGGAACCTGTAAGTAATAGAGGCAGGCCACTTGCAAAACCGAGAACTAAAATCAGCAGCAGCCGCGGCCGGAGGTAAAGCTTGCTCAAATTAATTGCTGTGATGGAGGTATTCACTTGTTTACGTCCAATGCCTCCAAATATGGCTGCAGTTCAAAACCTCTTTTGAATACAACTGCTTGTAAACTTTGCTCTCGGCCTCGAACAGAAATACTTTCGAGACGAAGAT
>VMCJ01000024.1 GCA_008081395.1 Rhodospirillales bacterium
GCTGGCGCGCGGTTGCGCCTCACAGTGATAGCGAGACGGTCTTGCCGACCAGCAAGTGGCGCCTTGGTATTCCCGGCGGCGCACTTACCGAGGTCGCTCCGAACTGTTCTACGGGTCAGATCGCAAGCAGTTTTATATACGCGACGTGGTGTACCACGGGACTTCTGCCTGAGGGCTCAAAAATTGATCACGCTGGGTATCCTTGGCGCGACCTAGATGAATATTTCACTGGCAGAGCTATCCGGCCAAAAGGTGGTGCGTTGGGAAGGGTCTTGCGACGAGAGCCGAGTTGCTCCGCGACGCCTCTGAGCCAGGCTAAGGCTTAATGCAATACAGTTGATTTGATGGTCGATAATGTTTTTCGGTGTCTGGAGCTATTACCTTTATACATTGTTAGCTATTCATAATAGGCCTACTTATTTTGTATCGAAGAGAGAATTAACAATTACTTTAGATTTCAACAAAAGTGTTATTATATAGTAGTTGCTGATATAAAGTCTTTTTGCTTACACTATAGCTATGAATACACGACAACTCGAAGCGTTTAGGGCAACTATGCGAAGTGGCTCCATAACTGGCGCGGCGGCGCTTTTACACATTAGCCAGCCAAGCGTCAGCAGACTTATTTCTGATTTAGAAGAGTCAATTGGTTTTAAATTGTTTGTGCGGATCGGCCGCGGGCTTACTCCGACAGTGGATGGAAAAACGTTTTACCATGCTGTTGAGGGTATGTTTATGGGAATGGATCGCTTAGAAGAATTTGCTAATTCTATTAAAAACTCAGATGAAGTTGAAATCAGCATTGGGACAATTCAATCGATAGCTGCAGTAGAATTGCCTCGAGCAGTAGCGAAAATGCATCAGAGTTCAAATGATGTCAGATTCATGATACAATCAAGGAATACCCCTGCGATCCTAAACTCTGTGCAAATGCATCAGTTAGATCTAGGGATAGTGGGTCGTTCACCCCCATACGAGGGAGTGGAGGTTCTTTACCAGAAATCAGTTCCTTATGTTTGTTTGGTTCCTGAAAACCATTGGCTTGCAGACCAAGTCGGTTTGGTAGATCTAAATATGTTAGCGTCTACTGAGGAATTTGTGACTTTTGGAGGTGCGTTTCCCGAAAGTATGATGTCTATCGATCCGAAATTAGCTTCAACGTTAAGGAACGGTTCGAGATTATCTGCAACCAACATGCCAGTTTCGGGCGCATTAGTTCGGGAGGTAAATGTACTCGCCATATGCGATCCATTTTCTGCTGAACAAACTGTAATGGGTGGTGGAGTAGTATTTCGGCCAATTTTGCAAAACTTGACCTACCATGTTGCAATTATTACCCCTGGGCAAGAACGCTTATCTAGAAGCGCTATGAGGTTTGTGGATATCCTTTCCACACAAATCGATCAACGTGTGGCAGAATTACAAAAGTACTTAGAGGCAACGAGCACATAGAATTCGTGAATATATTGAAAAGAAATCTAGATTAGTCAGCATTTATGTTTTGAAATACACTAATTGTGAACACTCGCGGTAAGACTGTTAGCCTAAAGAACAAAGAGAAATTAACATTAACGGTTATAAGCATATTTTTGATGCGCAAGACGCGCGCAGATTAGCTCGCAGGAATTTGCCAAAATTGGTTTTTGATTTTGTTGAAGGCGGCGCTGGTCGGGAACTCGCGGTTGCAAGAAATCAAAATCGATTTGATGAAATATTACTTCAACCACGGGTGCTAGAAGACGTATCTGCAAGATCACTTAGTACCAGATTTCTCAATGATAATTTCGATGTTCCGTTTGGAATTGCACCCATGGGTATGTGTAATCTTGTTCACCACAATGCAGATAAAATTATGTGTGAAGTGGCGCGAACAAAGAATTTACCTTTTTGCGTTTCATCGGCGAGCTCTACAAACCTTGAAACCGTAAGAAACGATACTGGCGTCAATAGTTGGTTTCAATTGTATATGGGTAACTCGCTTGAACATTATATGTCTTTGATTAATCGTGCGAAAAAAGCTGGTTATCAAACGTTAGTATTAACTGTCGATGTCCCACAAGTATCGCGGCGCACTAGGGATCTGCGAAATGGGTTTAAGGTACCATTTAAGATAGGCTTACGCCAATTTATCGACTTTGCAATGCACCCTAGTTGGTCTGTAAGCAAAATACTTCATGGTACGCCGCGTCCAGAAAATTATGATGGTTATGAGGGGGTGAAATTTGACCGTTATGCAAGCAGAGCAGGTCTCAATTGGGAACTATTATCCCAATTAAGAGATACCTGGAAGGGGAACTTAATTGTAAAAGGAGTAACGTCTCCATCAGATGCCCAAAAGATTGTGAGTTATGGAGTAGACGCTATCTACGTATCCAATCACGGTGGGCGGCAGTTAGATAGTGTCCCAGCCGCAATTGATCTTTTGCCAATTATTAGAGACACGGTTGGACTAGAATTCCCAATTATCTTTGACAGTGGAATACGTGGTGGTGAAGATGTGTTAAAGGCGTTAGCGCTTGGGGCAAATTTTGTCATGCTTGGCAGACCTGTTTTGCACGCAATGAGCGCTGGTGGAAAAAAAGGGTTAACATCACTTTTTGATGCTGTTTCAGAAGATATTAGTGTTGGGTTGGCACAGTTAGGCTTGAACACGATCCAGCAAATCAATTCGAATTGCATATGGCCGCTTTCAAGTCATTCAGGAAATTCTGGCCAGTCAGATAAGACTGAAAATTGGCTCATAAGTTTGCCAAAAAAGAAAGAAAAAGCATGAATTTATCAACCAAAATCCGTGGCGGCATTTTGTTAGCCAATGCTTTTAAAGAGAAAGGTGTTGAACATGTCTTCACCCTTGCTGGAGGATTTTGCAATCCTGCTCTCGAAGGCTTTATGGAATGTCAAATGCCTGTTGTTAATTGCCCGCATGAGCAAATAGCAGGTCATCTTGCAGATGCTCATACTCGCATAAGTCGAAAGCCCACAGTTTGTTTGGTTGGGCCTGAGGGATTTGCAAATGCCGTTCCTGCAATGCTCGAAGCGGCAGGTGAACGTAGTCCGGTGATATTTGTGACTGGGTCGTCGACATTGAAACGACAGGGTGCGGGCGGATTTAAAGAAATTGACGACGTAGCTATTGCTGCCCCTTTGGTCAAATACTCAGTCCAAATCACAGAAGGTGAGAGGATAAGCGAATTTGTAAATCGTGCATGGGTCGCAGCGACATCGGGTTATCCGGGACCTGTTCATATTTCAATCCCGGTTGACATTATGTTTTCGTCCTATGACGCCAACGCGGGTCTTCATGAACGGCCATTTAATCGCTCTAACCGTGAGATAGCAAGAGCATGGCCAGATCCGACAGCTCTAAAGCGCGTTATAAACTTGTTAGAGAACGCCAAGCGGCCTTTGATTATAGCTGGTCATGGGGTCTGGTGGTCAAAATCAGAACAAAAACTTGAGCAAGTTGGTAAAAAACTTCGAATACCAATTTTCAATGTTCCATATCATGCAAAGTTACTTGGTGAAGAATCTGAAGCGTATATGGGGCTAGCGGATTTTCATCAATATCATCCAAGTAAGGAAGCAATCCACGAAAGTGATCTAGTGTTGATGATTGGTGGACGATTAGATAATCAGATGAATTTTGGGAATCCACCTTTCTTTACCACAGATCAAACTCTCGTATGTGTGAACGGCAGTCACGAGGAGCTAGAATACAACCAAGCAGCAGATGAAACTTTGCTGGCTGACCCTGGCGCTTTCTTCGACGCGTTAAGTCAAATTTCCATGACATGGGCTGATTGGTTTGTTTTACAAAGGGAGCGTCGGCAAAAATGGGTGGATCAATGGTATAAACACATTGCTGAAGAAACTGCGGGCAATTCAAAAATTCACCCTTTGCAACTATCCTTAGATGTCCAAAATCAAATGGGTGAGGAAGATTGGTTAATCTTCGATGGTGGTAATACACATTTTTGGTCAGAAATAGCTGTAAATATGGCTGGATGGAGAGGTCAGCAGCTTGGAGGCATTATGCATCCTGGTAACTACTCTTTACTTGGAGTGGGCGTATCATTTGGAATCGCAGCAAAAAGCTTACATCCCGATAGAAATATCGTCTTAATATCCGGAGATGGGGCTTTTTTATCAGGTGGATTATCGATCGAAGCTGCGTTCCAAGAAAATAAACCAATCACAATTGTTATAGACAACAATGGTGGTTTGGACTGCATTAGTCAGCAGCAGGAACGGTTGTTTTCAAGTGGAAGGCACTTTGCCACTGACTTTCGAGACATTCCGTTTCACACTATGTGCGAGGGTATGGGAGGATATGGTGAACTAGTTGAGCGTAGAGAAGATATTGGACCAGCTGTCCGTCGTGCAATGGACAGTGGCAAGGTTGCAATTGTAAACGTGAAGTGTAGGGGCGTAATTAGTCCTATAGTCGCCGCTACTTCAGATAAGCGCGATAAGGCTTCGATTGAATAATGGCAAAGATAACTTCGCACACTCTAGATGGATTTAGTGGAAATCATGCTGCAGGAATCGAGGTCATTTTAATCAATACCAAAACTGGCCTCAGAATTTTCAGGGCAAAAATGGATGAAGGTGGACGATTATCGGTGGAAATTGCAAGTGAGGACATAAATCCAAATATTCTATATGAATTAGTTTTTGAAACAGGAGCGTATTGGGAGGCAATAGGGATACGAGCACGAGTTAGCGAAATCGTGCTAAGATTTCAAATGGAAGATCCAAATGGATGCTATCACATGCCAATTATAATCAACCCACATTCTTATTCCACTTGGATATCACACTGATGGATGGCCTAAACATGTCTCGTCGTATCCGACGTACGCCGTATACTGATCGTGTAGAACATTTAGGGGTAACGGGGTTCTCTGTTGTTAATCATATGTTGTTGCCGAAAGCTTATACCACATCGGTGGAGGAAGATTATTGGCATTTGAGAAAAGCTGTTCAAATCTGGGACGTTGCCTGTCAGCGTCAGGTGCAAATTGAAGGAGAAGATGCTCAAAAACTTGTTCAACTAATGACGCCTCGTAAAATCGCCAAAGCGAAAATTGGCGATTGCATGTACATTCCAATAATCGATGACAAAGCTGGTATAATAAATGACCCTGTGATGCTTAAGTTGAGCGAAACATGCTATTGGCTTTCTATCGCTGATAGTGATGTTTTACTCTACGCTTTAGGACTTGCCCTTGGCCGGAACCTCAATGTTAACATAAGTGAACCAGATGTTTCGCCTTTGGCTGTGCAGGGTCCAAAAGCCGAAGCGTTGATGGTTAAGGTTTTTGGCGAGCATGTTAGAAAGATTGGCTTTTTCAAATTCGGGTGGGTTGAGTTTAGTGGTACACAGCAATTAGTGGCCCGATCTGGATATTCCAGACAAGGTGGATTTGAAATCTATCTGAATGGAAGTCATCTTGGTGAAGCAATTTGGAATCACATTTGGGAAGCGGGCCAAGAGTTTGACATCAAGCCCGGTTGCCCCAACCTAATCGAGCGTATTGAGGGAGGTCTCTTATCCTACGGGAACGAAATGACGCGAGAAAATAATCCGTTTGAAGTAGGTATGGAAAAGTTTTGCTGCTTGGATGAGGATGTAGATTACATTGGCAAGCCAGCTTTATTGAAGATTGCAGAATCTGGGGTAAGGCAAAAAATTATTGGTGTTCTGTTTGATGGTGATCCGTGCCCGACCTGTTCAAAGCCTTGGTCAATAAAAGCTGATGATAAAAACATAGGTTTCATCACTTCTGCAATTTGGTCGCCGCGACTTCGGGCTAATGTAGCTCACGCCATGGTATCTAAAGAATTTTGTAACGTGGGACAAAAAATATCCATTCATATTACAAAATACTCAATACTTGATGGAACGATATCGTCACTTCCATTTCAATAAGTAGAACTTATTGGTATAAAATTCTTCCGTAATCTAGCCAAGAATTACATTTGGTTCATTGTACTTGGTAACCAAGTTGCTAATGCAGGAAATAAGATCATGATTGTACCGAAAACAATGCCCATAAATATAAAGAGTGGCACCTCTTTGAATGCTTTTTCTGGACTTTCTTTTGCAACACCTGCTGCGGTGTAAATCCCCACACAGACTGGCGGAGTTATCATGCCTATCCCAGCAAATGCAACAAAAACAATATAAAGGTGAAGAACGTGCAAGTTCAACGATAACGCAAGTGCTGCAAAGATAGGTACAGTCAGATAGAAAACTGGAACTATTTCAACAAAAGTACCCAATATTAGGCATATGACAGCGACTGAAATCCAGAATGTTACTTGTGTTCCTCCCAATTCTAAAAAGAAGTTTATAATTTTTTGAGGTGCCTGCGTATAGGTCAGAACCACGCTTAGAAAGGTTGCCATTGCAATTATTGCGAATATAATCGCAGTGATCCGGGACGTCTCGTAGAGTGCATCTACTACGCCACTTAGTGTTAATTCCTTATAAATAACGGTACCTATGACTATTCCCCATAGTCCAGCAACTGCCGCTGACTCCGAAGGTGTAAAAAGCCCAGAATAAATTCCACCTAAGATAATAATCGGAGTGAAAAGTCCCGGTAGAGCTTCCCAAAATGCTTTTAACTTGTCCTTGCTTGAAGCCCTCTCTGAAACCTTTAACCGCCTACACTTCCAAATGACAACTAACGATAACAAGCCCATCAAAACCAACCCGGGAAGTATCCCTGCGGCAAAAGTTTTTGATACAGGTACATCCGTCAAAGCGCTAAAAAGTATGGCTGCGTTCGATGGTGGAATTAGAGCTTCGAGAAAAGCCGCAGATGCTGCTAAGACAATTACGAACGGTTTTGGATAACCTTGCTCGACCATCTTCGGTATCATGATGGTCCCTATAGCCGTAATTGCGGCTAATATCGAGCCGCAGAAAGCAGCAAAAAAACCCATTGCGAGGATCATTGCGATACCCAAACCGCCAGGCCAGTGCCCGACCAAGGTTACGGCAAAATGTACTAATCGCGATGCCGCGCCGCCTCTTAACATTGCCATGCCTGCAAAAATAAAAAGTGGGACTGCTACCAAAACATGTTTTGTCACTGAACCAAATGCCACTTGTATCAGGCTCGACCAAGGTAGGTTTAATTCCCAAATAGCTACAATTGCGCTACTTAGGCCGAATACCATGAATACTGGGACTGACGAAATCAGAAGAACTGTTGCCAGTGTTATCGCAAAGACTTTCATTTGGAGTTCTTGGATAATTGATATAATTCTGAGAGCTTCTCCAAAATCATCTCTACTATAAAGCTTATTAAGATTGCGAAGCCGACCGGAAAGGCGAGGTACATCCACCAAATCGGAATTTCGATCTCTAGTTCCATTAACTGTCCTAAGCGTTTAAAAAGTTCTACGGCTTCTATGCCAGCCATAAAGAACATCCCGGCACCAACAAGCACTACTACACAAACTAATAACTCCATGACAAGAATCTGTGATTTCGTCAAAAAATTCATTAATAAATCAACTTTTATATGTGCGCCTGATCTAAATATTGGTCCGAGAAGAGGAAAGACTATCCAAGGAATTAGAGCTGGAGGTAACTCGATGAACCAGTCGTAACCCGTGCCACTCAAATAACGAGTTAAAGCGCTAACAATTAATGCAGAGACGATAATTCCACAAATCAGGATCGCGAATAACCTTATGGCTTTTTCTTGCCAGTCATTAATACATTTCAGGAAGCGTAACAAAATCATTTATTCCATGTTGTTACCCATCCCAATTGAGGGGATGAGTAATCAAATGATGAGTTAGGGATCAGAATTTTTTTGCTTCTTCTAACACCGCGGAGTCAATTTTGTCAGCAATTTTTGGCTGTACCTTCTCTGACATTAGTTTGTTGAAGGCATCAAGCTTATCTCCATTTAAGTTGTTAACAACACCGCCTCGTTCTTGGAATTGAACTAAGGTTTCTTCACCTGTTTGGAGGATCTTAAGTGTTGACTGGGTCCCAATTTCTTCTCCAACTTCTAGCACTATTTTTTGTAGATCCGAAGGTAATGAATTGAACCAGGACGCATTTGCCATAATGTAAGCATCGGCAAAGTACTGATATGGTTTTTGCCCATATTGTAGGTACTCCCACCAGCTATACGCTCGTATAGAGCCTGGTGGACTATTAATTGTATCAATTAAGCCAGTTTGAAGGCCTGAATATACCTCCCCAGTTGGCATAGAGACAGTGTTAGCACCCAGTGCTTCCCACATTGGACGCTCCGCTCCAATTAGCGCTCTTGCCTTCAATCCAGACATCGTTTCAATGCCGTTTAGTTCTTTCGTACTAAACGTCATCACCGGTCCAACGGGGTTATACATTAAGAGAACAGTATCTGACTTAGTTGTTATATCGTCCCAAATACTTTTTCCCGAGGGGCTTTGATTAAAAAACGCTCTTTGTTCATCATAACTATCAAAGATCCCGCTGAAAGATACGACGTTGTAATTTTTGTTTATTGGAGGGAAGGATACAACGCCTACTATGCCACCCATTTCAACTGCCTGAGAAGTTATAGCCCCAAGTTGTTCGCGAATACCAAAAAGCTGCCCCGAAGGAAAAACATCTATTTTGAGCCTTCCATTAGTTCTCTTGTTGACTTCGTCTGCAAACATTTGCGTGTGAATTGCACTATGGTGCTTTGGCCCCCAATGGATTGATAATCTTGCACTATATTCCTGAGCTATTGTTGTACTGGCAAAGATTGTGGAGGTAAGTCCTAAAAAGGCCGCTGTGATCAGTCTACTAAGTTGCATATTGTACTCCCAAATCGGTATATATTGCCCTTTTTCTAGGGTTCTCATTAAAACTTTAGATCCTCCAGAAAATTACAACTAATAGAATTTGTGAGCTTACATATTCGTTTACTCTATGTGTTAAATGCATACTTTATCAGTTATCGAGCTTATCTTTATCTTATCAATTAAAGGAGCGTGAGATGAAAGATTGTTGTGGTCCAGGTTATTCGAGCCCTCAAGAAGCGATTGAAGCTCCACGTGAAAAACTCCTCTACACGATTGCAATTTACACTGGAACTGGCATCCAAAAGCCGGATTATTTAGCAACGGTTGACGTAGACCCTGATAGTCCAACATACTCGCAAGTCATCCACCGGCTGGAAATGCCAGGTATCGGTGATGAGTTGCATCACATGGGCTGGAATGCTTGCTCAAGCTGCCACGACGATAGTTCCATGTCTCGAAAATATCTAATCCTACCCGGCGTCCGCTCGAACAATTTACATATTGTCGACACCGCCACTGACCCGCGCGCACCCCGTTTGCACAAGGTGATCGAAGGGGCAGAAATCAAAGCGAAGGCTGACCTCTCCGGCCCGCATACAGTGCATTGCCTAGGATCTGAGATCATCATCTCATTCCTCGGAAATGCAAAGGGTGAGGCGCCGGGTGGGTACCTCCAACTTGACAAAGATTTTAATATCATTGGTCGTTGGGAAAACTCGATGGGGGATATCAAGTTTGGTTATGACTTTTGGTATCAACCGCGTCACAACATAATGGTAAGCTCTGAATGGGCTGCACCGAATACGTTTATGCCAGGGTTCGATCTTGAAGAAGTTGGGTATCTAAAATACGGGCGCGAACTACACTTCTGGGACTTTGAGAAAAAAGTGCCGGTTGAGAGTTTCTATTTAGGCGAGGATGGCCTGTTACCTTTAGAGGTAAAGTTCCATCACAACCCTGATAGCACCCACGGCTTTTGCGGTGCTGCGCTTTCCACAAACGTTATCCACTGGTGGAAGAACGAGGAGGGGAAATGGCAATGGGAAAAAATCATTGATGTGGAGAATGAGATCCACCCTGAATGGCCCATCCCACTTCCAGGAGTTATGTCGGCGATACTCATCTCAATGGATGATAAATATTTATATCTTAATAATTGGCTTCATGGCGATATGCGCCAATACGATATAAGCGATCCCCATAATCCAAAACTCACAGGCCAAGTCTTCATGGGAGGCTTGCTCGGGAAAGCCCCGCAGGTAAACGGTGTCGATGTTGCAGGCGGACCCCAGATGTTTCAACTAAGCCTCGATGGGAAGCGCCTCTATGTGACAACATCGCTCTTCTCCACGTGGGACAATCAGTTTTATCCAGATATCCGGACAAAAGGTGGGGTTATGGTGCAAATTGACTGTGATCCAGTGAATGGGGGTATGAAAATCAACCCTGACTTTATTGTAGACTTTGGTCAGGAACCCAATGGCCCGAGCAGATGTCACGAAGCGCGCTACCCAGGTGGTGACTGTACAAGTGATATCTGGCTATGACCGAGTATCGAGTAACCCTTTCAAACAGAGGTGGTGCCGCATACATGGTCAATGGGCGTCGTCCGCTGTTGGAGCAATTGAGAGACCAAGGTGTTGATCTCCCCTATGGCTGTGAATATGGGGGTTGTATCACTTGTGCAGCGAAGCTTGTAGAAGGCCATGTGGATCAACGCCGCCAAGTTGCTCTTAATAACAGACAGATTGAGAATGGATATGTAATCTTGTGCGTTGCGCGCGCGGTGACAGATATCACACTAGAGATTGGCGTGGAAAGTCACGACAAGTTATATCGTAATCCTTTCCTAGACCCCCTTAAACCACATGAACTGAAAGCAGATATTGCAACGCCGGAGGATGTATAATGCCTGAAGCAGATATTGATCACCTATACGACTACGATCCTTCTTATATTGCCGGCATTTTGAAATCGGTGAAGACGATTGCGATGGTTGGTGCGAGTGCTGATAAAACCAAATTCAGCTATGGTGTTTTGCGCCAATTGAGTGAGATCGGTTACGATATTTTACCCATCAATCCAAACCCCAATCTTTCGGAGATTAGAGGTTTGAAGGTGTATCGCTCACTCGAAGAAATTGAAAAGCCAATTGATATGGTTGATGTCTTCCGTCCGAAAGAAGAGCTTTATGCCATTGCTGAACGAGCCATAGCAGTGGGCGCAAAAGTACTTTGGGGACAGATTGGCGTCTATGATGATAAGGCGGCAAAATTAGCACAGGATGCAGGGCTTCATGTTGTGATGAACCGGTGTCCAAAAATAGAGCTCTTTCGGCCCTTTTGGAAACCAAGACTCGATCTCAAGATTTAAGAACTCTGTCAGAATAAACCGCCTTGCTGGACATTGCTCTGGAAGTTAGCCGATCACCTATTCCCACTCCAGTGTCTTTTCATGATTTTAAGTAGCGCATTCGTGAGCCTCCCCATCTAAACAGTTTTTTGCAATGTCGGTATTTGAGTAAATCCTGCTCCCGCAACCAAAAAGACCCTACCTACCATCACCAGAAGACAGCACACCGCTTTGAGCGGTGTCGCTCGCGTATGCTAGTATGGACGCCAAAGCGCCGTGTAAAATTTTGCTTTGGTTGAGCACACAGGTTGCATAAGCATTACTTTCACAATTTTTATTTGTTTACTTGGTGCCTAAAATGATAACTCCAAGTCAAAGCAGATAGCTTTTCTGCTCAGTTTTATATTTCG
>VMCJ01000076.1 GCA_008081395.1 Rhodospirillales bacterium
CATGTAATGGGCAAAAAAAACAGCCGACCCAGAACGGAGGATCGACGGAATGGCTAAGCTAAAACTGAAAATTTCAGGCAGTAATTAAACCGCCTAATGATCGTTAAACGACGGCCACTCCATTTGCCGGAGAGCCAACAGCGCCCGGCAAGCGGATTGGCGGGCAAACAGCAAAAAACTTGCTGCGCTTGTTCGCCTTCAGGAACTGCGCCAGCTCCGTCAAAAACCAAATTTCGCCAAGAGGGACGCCGAGCTTAAAGAGGCAGTGCTGGTGCAGAGGGCTGTTGGCGTATGTCTTGCCAGGGGCTGGACGCGCAGGGCTCTGCTCAACTGCATAATTGTCTGCAATCATCGCAGCAACGCCCGAATCAGTAATCCACTGAAGGAGTTTGTCGTCACGACCATCCAGCGTCGCGCACGACTGGTGCATCTGCTCGTGCGTCGGGTTCTTGCCTGCTTCTAAAATTACATCCGCAAAGCCCGTATAGAAAAACATCAAGTCCCCAGCTTCAGGATGTGCGTCTTGATCATCCATAGCCTTCATTAACATGTCATAAGTTACGAGTTTGCGCTCGCGCCCAACGACATCGAATAGATTTACAAGATTACCTCTTCCAACAACGCCATGCTCTGCAAAGGTATCGATACCCAATTTACGCGCGCCCATTGGACGTTCTTCTGGAGTACTTGAACCATCATCGTTGTAGATGACAGGACCAATAACATCCTCACCGCCCTTGTACCCATTGTAGTAGCGGATCTCAGGGATGCCGTCCTCATCAGCATCAAATAACTGCCCCATATGGGCAAAGCTGTCCCACTGAGAGGAGTATTGAAGTGTCATCGTTACCCTGTCATCGCAGCCAACATCGATGTGAGCAGGATTGTCCATCTTGAGGGGATAATTGTATCGAGGCGTGCCGGATGCTGCATCAACTGTCGGCTCTAGTTTTGGCGGGAAGCGGCGAGGGTTCAGGACATTACCGCCAGGATAATCTAACGGCAGCGACAGACAGAAACGCTGACCCGTCGTGATTTCCTTTGCCGCTTTAAGAACGGCATCGGATGTCAAAAGGTTCAAACGACCAAGCTGATCGTCGGGACCCCAATCCCCCCAAGTTGATCCTTCCGGGCGGCGGGTCCAACGAGGATTTGTAGGCTGGCTCATTTAACGCTTCCTTTTAATGCAATTGGAGCAACAGTCTTGCGCCAGAAAGTGCACAAGACAATGGGGCAATATCTGCGATTAGATGGCCTCACACTACTTTAACTGCCTATTGCTTGAGATATGTTATTTAACCTCAAGGAGCGATGGAAATTGCCTTCTTAAAAAAGTCAGGGGCGCCAAAATTTCCTGACTTAAGCGCTAGGGCCAACGGTTGACCGACAGCTGAACACCAAGGCACTCCGGGATCAATTTCTCTGCCAATTCGCAGCGCCTCCACTCCAAGGCGCTGAACGACAGCTCCGGAAGTTTCACCGCCAGCAACCACAAGACGCCGAGCGCCCAGTTCACAAAGACCCGCAGCGACTGTTGCCAAGGCCTCTTCAACCAGAGCCCCCGCCTTGTCGCGACCTATCTTAGCTTGGGCAGCACGAACTGCCTCTGGCTCAGCAGTCGCGTAAACTAGCAGAGGTCCATCCGCCAACTTTGAACTAGCCCAGACTAGCGCCTCGGTAGCCAGATCTCGTCCCTCAGCCAATGCTAGTGGGTCTATCTGAAATGCAGGATGTTCTTCTTTAAATAGGCGCACCTGTTCGTTAGTTGCGCGACTACAACTTCCAGAAATTACGGCACTCATTCCACCTACCTCGGGCAGATCAACTGCAGCGCCAGTAGATTTAAAAAGACCCGCCGCCTCCAACGCTGAGGGAATACCCACGGCAAGTCCCGAGCCCCCCGTTAGAAGAGGATGATCTACTGAAGCTTCAGCGAGCACCCTCAAGTCATCTTCATCAGTCGCATCAGCAATTACGAGTGATTTGCCTTCACTCAAAAGTGTCTTGAGTGCCGCACTAACTACATCCGAGCCCCTGCGTATGGATTGGTAATCAACCAAACCCACACCGCGCTTCGATTGAGATGCCAGAACTCTGACAAGGTTCGCATCCGTCATGGGCGTTAGAGGGTGATCCTGCATTCCACTCTCGTTGAGCAGCACGTCGCCTGCAAAAAGATACCCCTTAAAAACAGTTCTCCCATTCTCCGGGAAGGCGGGGCATGCAATAGCTTGTTGCGCGCCCAGTGCATCCATCAGCGCTTCAGCAACGGGGCCTATATTTCCGCTTTCGGTAGAATCGAATGTCGAGCAATACTTAAAATAAAAACGCTTAGCTCCCCCCGCCTGAAGCCATTTTAAAGCCTCAAGAGACTGCTGAATTGCATCCTCAGGAGAAATTGTTCGCGATTTAAGTGCAACAATGATCGCATCAGCTTCAATCTCGGAAGCTGGCTGCGTCGGTACGCCAATCGTTTGAACGGCCCTCATTCCAAAGCGGGCCAGCATTCCAGCTAGATCCGTCGCTCCCGTGAAGTCATCCGCTATACAACCAAGTACAACGGTCATGATTTTTCTCCTTCACCATCTGGAAGATCGATGCCAGTGAGTTTCTGGAAAACCTTGATCACGGCACTATCATTCTCACGGCCATGCCCCCCGGCACTTGCAGCTAAAAATTGCTGATGCGCGGTGGCTGCGAGTGGAAGTGGGAAAGTCATATTACGACCCGCATCCAATACAATGCCAAGATCCTTAACGAAGATATTAACGGCACTCTTAGGCTGGTAATCACCGTCAAGGATGCTGGGGCCACGGTTCTGGAACATCCAAGAGCCACCCGCAGAATTACAAATCACTTCATACACAGTGTTTAGGTCAGCGCCTGAGCGGGATGCCAGAGCAAAGGCCTCCGCCATCGCCGCGATGTGAACGCCAGCTAGAAGTTGATTGATCATTTTCACAACAGAGCCCTGCCCCGCCTGATCACCCAATTGGTAAACTTTCTCGGAAATAGCATCCAAAAGTGGCTTTGCTTTCTCAAAGGCCTCTGTTGGCCCGGAGGCCATCACCGTCATTTCGCCAGCCGCAGCCTTGGCAGCGCCGCCCGAGACAGGCGCATCCAAGAAAAGCAATCCCATCGACCCCAACCGTTCCGACAGCTTTGGAGGAAAGTCCGGAGGGCTTGTTGCGCTTGCAAGAACAACAGCGCCTGGAGCAAGAACTGGCGCCGCGCCATTATCTCCAAAAAGAGCATCCTCCATTTGCTGCGCATTCACGACGAGAAGCAAAAGTGCATCTGCAGGACCAATTTCTGCCGGCGTCGAAACGGCCTTGCCGCCAGCCGCCTCAAAAGCGGCTCGCGCCTCAGAAAACACATCACAACCAACAACATCTAAACCAGCGGCGAGGCAGGATTTTGCAGCTCCCATCCCCATCGCACCTAATCCAATGACGCCAACTCGCATAATCTTATCCTTCTCTACCCTGCGCTCTCAGGTAACCTTTACGAAAATGCTCGCGTTTCTCTGGGTCATAAATTCCAGCGGGCCGCTTTCGCGTTGCGAGAGTTGCGTAATATGGAGCACGCTCAATTAAAAAGTCATCAAGCATTTTTGAAAGTGTCGCCGTTGGCTCATCCGCATCGTCCACGCGCAAGTCAATCCAGGGCCAGTCTTCTGTAGTAATAATCTTAATTGCTGCAGATTGCTTGCCCCTCCTATCGCCACCGGCCTCTTCTCCCGCGATCAGTGCATCAAGGAGCCTACGAGCAAAAGGCTTCTCACCCCCACTGCTCCAAGCAGCCAGTGTTTCAGATACAACTTCTGTTCGTTCCAACATATTCCCAGCGACAGAGACACCATCCCCCAGTGAATGTCCGCACCAGTCAATGCACTGAGAACCTGTAAATGCAAAAGCATTCCCCTCCGCATCGACACCATGAACCTGGCGCCAAACGTGACCCTCATCCGCCGACGTTACAGAACCGATTGCCGCCTCCACACTCTCGCCACTTTGCATCCGCTCCAAAATGAGAGGACCGTATAGGGGATTAGTTAAAGATTGGGTGGATACAGCTCCCACGCCAGCCTTCACCCAAGGACAAAGGGAGCCGACTGCCAGCACCTTTGATGCGACAGCTACGCCAAAGCCGCCCGTAGCGGCATCTCTTGCAACGATGGACCAAGTCATAGTCTCCCGCATACGATGGAGATCAAACACCCGCAAGCTGGAGTTTGCCCGATGGCAGAACAATTTGGTCTTTCAGATGCTGAACACTTCTCTCGCAAGACCGTCTATCGAGACGATCTCTTCGAAGGGCAAGTCGTAGTCGTGACTGGTGCTGGCTCTGGACTTGGCAGGGCGACGGCAATTCTCTTTGCACGTCTTGGGGCCAAGGTGATTACGTGTGGACGCAACCAAGAAAAGCTGAATGATGCTGCGCAAGTTTTTGCTAAAAATGGCAAGCTTCTTGAAATCTCTACCCTTTCGATTCGCGACGTAGATGCAGTCGACACTTTCATAAACGACGTATTCGAACGCCATGGTCGCCTGGATGTGCTGGTAAATAATGCCGGCGGTCAGTTCCCCTTAGCGGCAACCAAAATCTCTCCAAATGGTTGGCGCGCAGTTATTGACACAAATCTCAATGGTACGTGGAACATGATGCACGCCGCTGCCCGTCACTGGCAAAGCACGAGGACAAGCGGGAATGTAGTCAACATAGTTGCCGATATTTGGCGCGGCATGCCGCAAATGGCGCACACTGCCGCTGCGCGCGCGGGAGTTATCTATGCCTCTAAGACAGTTGCAGTAGAGTGGGCCGAGATGGGCGTGCGGGTAAACTGCCTCGCGCCGGGCTGCTGCGAAAGTTCAGCATTCGGTCGCTATCCACCTGCAGGCGCCGAAAGCTTCACGCAATCCAACCCAATGCTGAGGGCGGGGGACGAGTGGGATGTGGCGGAGGGATGCATCTATCTAGCATCAGATGCCGGTAAATTTGTTACAGGGGAAGTCCTTACGATCGATGGCGGCCAACAACTTTGGGGAGATCCATGGCCTGGAGGCAGGCCAGAACGATTTGAACTCGATTACTCTCGCTCTCGCATTGAAGATTGATCTTAAATTTATATGAGACCTAATTCTTCTATCACTAAAATATTTCAGTGGGTTGCATTGTACATGCCATTCGTGGCCTCCTGCATGTTCGAGTTTCAAATAAAGAAGGAAAAATAGAGATGGCTATTCAAAGAATTGAAGTGACCACTGGCCCTGGCCCTCGAATGAGCCGCTGCGTCGTAAACGGAGATATGGTTTACGTGTGCGGACTGACAGCTTCCGATACTTCAGCAGACGTAAAGGGGCAGACACAGCAGATCCTGGATAAAATTGACCATTATCTAAGTGAAGCGGGCACTGATAAATCAAAACTTCTGCAGGCGCAGTTGTGGATTACGGATATGGCAAATTTTGCCGACATGAATTCTGTTTGGAATGCGTGGGTTGATCCAGAAAATCCGCCAGTTCGCGCCTGTGTTAAGGCCGATCTTGCTCGCCCAGAAATTCTCGTCGAAATAATGGTAACGGCGACAAAATAAAAAGGTCACAGGCGGAGTACGATACATGTATCGGGTTGGGGTTGATGTTGGCGGCACATTTACTGACGTAGTCGCCGTCCATGATGACGGGAGCGTGACACTCGCTAAAGCCCCATCCACTCCGGAAGATCAATCCATCGGCGTTATGGCTGGCCTTGAAAGGCTAGCCGAGCGCCTGAACACAGATTTGCCTGGTCTATTCAGACAAACAGAACGCATTGTCCATGGAGCTACCGTCGCCACCAATGCCTTACTAGAAAGAAAAGGCGCTAAAGTTGGATTGCTAACGACGGAGGGCCACCGCGACGTTCTTGAAATGCGGGAAGGCCTCAAACCTGACCGATACAATCTACGCATGCCGCCAGCACCGCCACTCATTCCGAGAAGGCGGCGCCTCGGCGTTGCAGAGCGAATGCGCCCCGACGGGAGGGTTGAAGTACCCCTCGACGCGTCATCTTTGAAGGCTGCCATTGAAACTCTCAAACAAGATCAAGTTGAAGCAGTCGCGGTCTGCTACCTCCACGCCTACAAAGACCCTTCCCACGAGCAGGCGACCGCCGAGGCCGTTCGTGAAGCTATGCCTGGTGTCTATATAACCATATCGGCAGACGTCTTACCTCAAATTAAAGAATTCGAACGCGTCTCAACTACTGCAGTAAACGCTTACGTCGGCCCCGCCGTTGGGCGTTATCTCAGTCAGCTAGAAAAACGCCTTGAGGCTGCCGGTTACAGTGGCCCTGTACTGATTATTCTCTCGCACGGTGGCGTGGCGCCAGTGGCAGATACAATTCGCCTTGCAGCTGGCACGGTGCTCTCAGGCCCAGCCGGAGGAGTTGCCGGTGCGCGACGTTCAGCGGAATTACTTGGAGTGCCCGACCTAATCCCCTTTGATATGGGAGGTACATCGACAGATATTTCACTCATTTCAGGGGGTGAAGCGGCACTATCCTCTGACCGCGGTGTGGGAGGAGAGCGGGTAGCACTTCCATCTTTGGACATCGTGTCGATAGCATCCGGCGGTGGCTCCATAGCGCGCGTCGATGCAGGCGGTGTATTACACGTTGGCCCTGAAAGTGCAGGCGCAGTGCCAGGGCCAGCCTGCTATGGAAGGGGAGGCACGCAGCCAACCACAACCGACGCAAGTGTCGTTTTAGGCTTACTCGATGCTGAAAACTTCCTAGGCGGCGCTGCAACTCTAGACATGCCCGCAGCTGAGAAAGCCCTAGATGGCCTTGCAAAGGCTCTAAATGTTGACCGCATGACGGCTGCTGAGGGCGTGCACCGCGTACTCAACACGACAATGGCCGAGGGAGTTCGATTAGTCTCTGTCCGAAGAGGCGTCGACCCGAGGAAATTTGCCCTTCTCTCCTTTGGCGGTGCTGCAGGCGTTCACATTACTGAAATTGCCCGTGCCCTTGAAGTTAACCGAGTTTTTGCGCCGAGAGTTGCCTCAGTACTTTCCGCTTGGGGCATGCTTGCTACTGACCTCCGCTTCGAAGCTGCACGCAGTCATATCGGAGATGCTAATACTCTTGATGCGGATGGTTTGAAGGAGCTCTTCCGTGAATTAGAGGGGGAAGCGCGCGCCCGATTAGAGCGAGCTGAATTTAAAGGCGAGGTAGTCATCAAACCCTCCGCCGACATGCGCTACGGGGAACAGATCTTTGAAATTGACGTGGCGCTGGATGGCTTAGACTTTAATTCTCCTGATCTGATGAATGAGGTGGCGCGTCGTTTTCATGCTCGCCATGAGGAATTATTTACCTACAGCTTACCCGACCAAGAGCCCGTGCTCGTGAATGCGCGCGCCGCAGCCATTGGCGTCTTGCCCGCCCTTCCGCAAGAACCATCTGCACCGCCTTCAGAGAAGGCTCCACCCAGAAGTCACCGCAAGGTTTATTTGAGCGGAGCTTGGGTGGAAACACCTATTTATGATTTCGATACGCTAGCACCCGGGCAAAAAATTGAAGGCCCGGCGATTGTAGAATCAGAAACAACTACAGTTGTGCTTCGAAGCGGAGACGAAGCCACTACAACGCCATTTCGTTGGCTCGATATTGCCGTCGCTAAGGAAGAAAAAAGGTGAGTGAAGATCAACTGCCATGGCAGTGGACAGAAGAAACGTGGCGGCCAATCGTAGAAAAGGTTCGCGCCGGAAAAAGTCTTAAACCTACTGCTTGGCCAAATGGCGCCGCGTGTGCGGTAGCACTTTCCTTCGACAGCGACCATGAAACCTCCACACTGCGTTGGGGAGACAACTCACCGGGATGGCTCTCAGGCAATCAATACGGAGCCCGACGCGGGGTGCCGCGCATTCTTGAACTCCTAAAGCGTCACGATATTCCTGCAAGCTTCTACGTTCCCGCCGTCACTGCGATGCTGCACCCGGAAGAGCAACGCAGAATAATTGGAGAAGGCCACGAAATTGGGATCCACTCTTGGATCCACGAAATGAATGCGTCTCTCCCGCCAGAAGCAGAACGCGACATACAAATGCGCGCCGCCGACAAACTGGAAGAAATTGCAGGTGTTCGACCCGTAGGCATTCGCACACCCAGTTGGGATTTCAGTCCCGTAACGCTTTCCATTACAAGGGAAATGGGCCTCCTCTACGACTCGTCTCTCATGGCAGACGATGACCCGTATGAACTGGTGGAGGATGGCGAACCCACAGGCATTGTTGAGATCCCAGTTGAGTGGATCAGAGACGACATGCCTTACTTCGGCATGGATTTTCGCCGCTACTCTCGGCCACACACACCACCAGGCTCAGCTTTAGATATTTTTAAAGCAGAATTTGATATGGCCAAATTTGAAGGCGGACTATTCCAACTCACCATGCATCCTCACATCATTGGGCACAGAAGTCGCATGATGATGCTGGACGAGTTAATCAGGCACATACAAGCTAGCGGCCCAGTTTGGTTTGCCACTCACGCTGATATAGCTCGCTATTGCAAGGAACACGCAGGCGTGTAGCAAATTTGGAGCAGCCTAAGTTCTAAAATTCTAAGCCGTATCCTGAAGGATGAATTCTGACCCCTTCTCCGCAACCATAATCACGGGCGCATTAATGTTGCCCGATGGCATGGTAGGCATCACAGAAGCATCGACAACGTAGAGCCCCTCCAGACCCCTCGCCTTCAGCCTATCTGATACAACTGCCATTTTATCGGTATCAGGTCCCATCTTGCACGTACCCATAACGTGATAGGTGGTAGCCCCAGTCTGATGCGCGTATTCAAGAATTTCATCATCTGACTGAACACCAAATCCTGGAGCAAATTCTTCTTTTCGATATTTAGCAAAGGCCGGTTGATCAAAGACACGACGCACTTCTCTAAAGCCGCCTACAAATGCTGAGCGATCTATAGGGTCTGCAAGAAAGTTTGGTCGAATAGCCGGATGTGCTGCTGGATCAGGCGACTGAATGTGGATTGAACCTTGGCTTTCTGGTCGACACTGGTACACGCCGATTGTCATGCCTGGCTCCTTATGAAATTCACGCGTGATCGCGTCAAAGGAACCATGCGCAAAGAAAAACTGGCAGTCTGGCGTATCTAGCTCCGGACGACTTTTAACAAACCCGTGCCCTATTCCAGCAGTCCAAGTGAATATCCCGCGGCGCGTGAGGAAATACTTCAATGCTTCTTTTACGAGACTAAGACCACGCGTTTGCTCATTAAGGGTAATGCGTTGTGTCGTCCGCCAGCCAATACGCGCAGCATAGTGATCGCGGTAATTTTCACCAACGCCCATAAGCTCATGATTAACCTCTATGCCCTGAGCTTTTAAAATGTCCGGCCTGCCTATTCCTGAAAGCTCCATTAATTGCGGTGACTGCACTGCACCGCAGGCAAGAACAACTGACTTGCCAGCCATGACATCACGAACCTTGCCGCGCTGACGGAAAACCACGCCCGTCACGCGTTTTCCCTCCATTACGAGACGTTCAGCAAATGCATTAGTCTCAACTGTAAGGTTTGGTCGTGACCGCGCTGGCTCCAAAAATGCTCTAGCCGTTGACCAGCGACGACCATCTTTTTGCGTTACTTGATAATAACCAAAACCCTCTTGATCCTTGCCATTGTAGTCAGGGTTTCTCGGGTATCCAGCCTCGACACCAGCGTCAACAAACGCATCAACCATTTCATGGCGCTCATACATGTCAGCTACATTGAGTTCGCCAGACCCACCGCGAACGTCATCACCGCCACGCTCAAATGTCTCTGATTTTTTGAAATAAGGGAGAACATCTTCATAACCCCAACCTCGATTTCCTAATTGAGACCACGTGTTGAAGTCGATTGGGTTACCTCGAACATAGAGCATCCCATTGATTGAAGAAGAACCACCCAGAACCTTGCCGCGCGGGATTGTTACGCGGCGGCCGCGCGTACTTTCTTCCGCCTCAGTCTCGAAATTCCAGTTAAGCTTTGGATGAAACAAAAGTTTCTGAAAACCTACAGGTATGTGGATCCACATACTTTTGTCCTCTCCGCCAGCTTCCAGCAGGAGGACTTTGTTTTTGGGGTCGGCGGACAAACGATTAGCAAGGACGCAACCAGCAGATCCGGCACCAACAATAACGTAGTCAAATTCACTCATATCAGACTCGTCCAATAGGGAAATCAGTAATTAAGTATGCACACGATAATGCCCGCTCGCCAACGGCCCAAAAAAATATCAAAATTATTTCAACGAAACTTAGATGGGGGATTCGCAAGATGGCTCAAGCAAAGGAAACACCTAGCGACGTAGAAGCCCGCATGAAGCCTGTCGATCAGGCATGGCTCGATAGCGGATTAGAAGATGTGCTCGAGCCTGATCTCCCAATTATAGATCCGCACCACCACCTTTGGGATTTTCGCAACTATCGTTACATGCTCGACGAGATCCTTAACGATACGGGGTCAGGCCATAACGTTAGATCTACAGTCTTCATTGAATGCACAGCCATGTGGCGCCCAAAGGGTTCGTGCCCAGACCATATGCGGCCCATAGGTGAGACAGAATATGTGAACGGCATCGCAGCCATGAGCGCAAGCGGTCGTTACGGCGAAACACGCGTGGCTGCAGGCATCGTTTCGCACGCTGACCTTATGCTCGGCGATGGAGTTGAGGAAGTTTTAGCCGCTCACGATCGCGCGGGCGGAGGCCGTTTTCGTGGGATCCGATATTCTGTCTCTCACGACGATGCTCCTGAAATCCACAATTCCCACACGGGCGCCCATAAAGACGCCCTTCAAACGCCAGATGTTCAAGCGGGTCTCCGCAAGCTCGGCGATATGGGACATACATTCGAAGCTTGGATGTACCACCCACAACTTGAAAATGTTTCCATTTGTGCAGATGCAGCCCCCAACACAAAAATGGTTTTGAACCATTGCGGCGGCCCTCTTGGAATTGGACCCTATTCTGGAAAGAGTGCAGAGGTATTTCCAATTTGGAAAGCCAACATTCAGGAAGTCGCTAAAAGGCCTAATGTCTACGCAAAACTTGGCGGGTTAGGCATGGTCATAAATGGCTTTGATTTCCAAAACCAAGCGAGACCGCCTTCTTCCGAGGATTTGGCGAAGGCTTGGCGGCCATACATTGAAACGCTCATTGAAGCCTTTGGGCCCAACCGGTGCATGTTTGAATCTAATTTTCCAGTTGATAAGATTTCTGGCAGTTATCGAACCTATTGGAACGCCTTCAAACGCCTAGCCGCCGGCGCAAGTGAGAATGAGAAAGCTGCACTTTTCCACGATACGGCAAAGAGCTTCTACCGACTTTGAG
>VMCJ01000092.1 GCA_008081395.1 Rhodospirillales bacterium
GGCATATCCCGTCGCCGCTAGCCGACGTGCCATGTCATAAAGCTCCTCTCTGATTCCAGGAGCATCCATTAACATCAAAACCGCGGGTGCAGGAACTCCACATTCCGGTCTACAGATGAAGGTTTCCATCTCCCCATCGGCAGTTCCCAGATCAATGATTTCCTCTATCAACGTATCAGCTCGGCAGCCGCACGAAGAGGGTCGGCATTCGGATTTGAAACGGCATTCTCTTGCACTATCTGCCGGGGAGTGGTTGCTTGACCATAGTAGGCTTGGTTCCAGTCACTGCGTTTAGCGATGATTGCTCCTTCCACGGACGCGCCAACAAACAGACCTTGATTCAGCGAATAAACAAAGACGTCTTTCCCACCGGCAGCTGTAGTAGCTGTCTCCGCTCCTATGCCACGAGGTCCAGCAGAAGCAGAGATATCAGCACCGATCTTAACTTGTTCGTTCAAGATGGCGTCCAAGCCTGCTTGTGTCATAATGATGAGAACAGTCTGTTGAGACTGTCCGCCAGCTTGAAACCCAAAACTTACTGAACCCATCGTATAAAATGCGGGGTAGCTCCAGGCGCCATTTGGTTGTTTTGCCATTAGAAGACCCGAGCCACCCTCGCCACCAATAAACAGAGCCGCTTTTATGATGTCTGGGAAAATCATGACGCCTTTTGCGTTCTTCATTAGATTTTTTACCGTTGGACCTAATTGATTGTCCTTAATTAGTGCCTCTAAAGTTCGCTGAGAGTCTGAGGCGATATTAGCTGCGTTGTAATAATTATCCGCCTTAACAGGCGAAGAAGAAAACGCGAGAGCAGCAAGGGCGGCAAGCATTAATGATCGCAGCATAAGGCATATCCTCTAATAACAGCCACTATATATAGCCTAACCAGGCTAATCGCCAAATAAGTTTATTTTGCGGCAAAAATTGTTCGTGACTAAAATTGCAAGGTGTAATAGCTACATTAATCAAGAGCGCTTGAAGCGCTCGACGGTCATTAACGTTAGTTTGATATCGTGATAATTACACAAGCAAAAACATTTGGAGAATATAACTTAGATCTGCTTACGCTAACGCTGGTCCAGATAATATTATCTCGTTAACGCTTTGAGCCCCCGATCCAGACCATCCACTGTTAGAGGGTACATACGGTTGGTCATAAGTTCCTTTACAATCTGTGTGGAGGGAGTGTGATCCCAACGTTGCTCAGGGCGTGGATTTAGCCAAATCGAGTTGGACCAGTGATCTAACATCCTTGAAAGCCATAGAGCCCCAGGTTCTTCATTCCAATGCTCCACTGATCCGCCCTTGTACGTAATTTCATATGGGCTCATGAACGCATCACCAACGAATATTGCTTTGTAGTCGCTCGGGTAAGTATTGATCACATCGAAGGTTGAGGTGCGTTGGTCAAATCGACGCCGGTTATCCTTCCAGAGGCCTTCGTATACACAGTTATGGAAATAGAAGAATTCCAAATTCTTAAATTCTGTGCGGCTAGCCGAAAATAATTCCTCACAGACCCTAATATGATCGTCCATGGAGCCGCCCACATCAAAAAACATTAGCACCTTAACGCGGTTGGTGCGTTCTGGCCTCATAACAATGTCTAAAAGGCCGGCATTTTTAGCTGTTCGATCTATAGTCTCATCAAGATCAAATTCTTCTTCCGTGCCAAAGCGTGCAAATTCACGAAGTCTTCGGAGAGCGATCTGGATGTTTCGAATACCAATCGTAATGGAGTCATCATAGTTTTTATATTCGCGCTTTTCCCAAACTTTTAGAGCCTTCCCTTGTCTCCTGCGCTTACCTCCAATATTGACGCCTTCGGGGTTAAAACCGCCAGTTCCAAAAGGCGAGGTGCCACCTGTGCCAATCCACTTATTGCCGCCGTGGTGTTCGCCTTTCTGCTCTTCTAGTCGTTTTTTCAACTCCTCCATCAATTTTTCCCATCCGCCCATAGCCTCAATTTTCGCTTTATCTTCGTCGGACAGGAGTAATTCGGCTTGTTTAGCTAGCCATTCGTCAGGAATTTCAGCTCCAAATAATCCCTCAGTTACATCTTGAATGCCTTTAAAAAATTGGCCGAAAACACGATCATAACGGTCGAAATATTTCTCGTCCTTCACCAATGCTGAGCGTGAAAGATAATAGAAATTGTCTACACTCATTCCAGCGACGTCTTTATTCATTGCCTCCAAAAGCATGAGGTATTCTCTGATTGTTGCCGGGATCTTGGCGGCTTTAACCTTTAAAAAGAAGTCAATAAACATTGGGGTTTATCCCCCTTAACCACGTTCTCGACGGCTCATGAAGACTAACCGTTCAACCATGTGCACATCTTGTTCGTTTTTTAGAAGTGCCCCGTACAATGGCGGCAATGCATTTGAGGCATCTTTTCCTTTGATGCTCTCTGGTGGGATATCTTCAGCAAGCAACAATTTGAGCCAATCTAGCAATTCAGATGTTGAAGGCTTCTTTTTAATGCCAGGTATTTCTCTTAGCCCAAAAAAAGCTTCCATAGCAGAGGTCAACATCGCCTTTTTGATCTTGGGGAAGTGGACGTTCACAATTCCTTCCATTGTCTCAGTATCGGGAAACTGAATGTAATGGAAAAAACATCGACGCAAGAAAGCATCTGGAAGCTCTTTTTCATTGTTAGAGGTTATAATCACAATAGGTCTTTGTTTTGCTGATATTGTTTCACCCGTCTCGTAGACGAAGAATTCCATGCGATCGAGCTCTTGTAAGAGGTCATTAGGAAATTCTATGTCCGCCTTATCGATTTCGTCGATAAGTAATACGACACGCTCATCTGCCTGGAAGGCCTCCCAGAGTTTTCCTTTATCAATGTAGTTTCGAATATCATTAACTTTGTCGTCGCCAAGCTGACTATCTCTAAGACGAGAAACGGCATCGTACTCATACAAGCCATGTTGGGCTTTGGTAGTGGATTTTACATGCCAAGTAATAAGTTTCAGACCTAGGGCTTTTGCAACTTCAAAAGCCAGAACAGTTTTCCCTGTTCCAGGCTCACCTTTAATTAGCAGTGGCCGCTCAAGCGTTATTGATGCATTCACAGCGAGCATTAGGTCGTCTGTTGCAACGTAATTATCTGAGCCAGTAAAGCGCATGGGCAAAAAAACCTCTTATCCAACGGTATCCAATTGATTTTTAAATTTAGAGAACGGTATCGAGGTGAGCTCATGTATGCAAGGCAAACCTTGGCACAGGTGCCGTGGAATATTATTTCTCGTATGTTACTAACTTATTGATTTAACTCAGGGTTCATAAATGCTCGAAACAAACCAATTGCTCGATCGCCTATCTGATTTAGTTGGGCGTACCAGACGTGCCGGCGCTGACGCGGTGGATGCCGTATTAATCGAATCACGTGGGCTTGAAGTTGCTGTTCGAAAAGGTAGGCGGGAGACCTTAGAACGGTCAGATAGTATGAACCTTGGCGTCCGGGTCTTTGTGGGTGACCGCTCTGCTTCGGTTGCCACAGAAGATTTTAGCAACCAAACCTTGGATGACCTTGCTGACCGTGTGGTGGCAATGGCCAAGGTGGCACCACCAGATCATGAGTCTCGACTTGCGAATGTCGAGGAGCTTGCAAGAGAATTCCCTGAACTTGATTTAATAGACGGGACAGAACCCACGCCAGAAAAGCTTTTGGAAATGGCAGAAGTTGCGGAAGCATCGGCTTTAGAAGTTAAGGGTGTCGATAATTCTGAGGGTGGGGGTGCAAGCTGGGGAAAATCTGGCATTGCCTTAGTCACTTCCAATGGCTTTGCCAGTTCCTACGCAAGATCAAGTTTTTCTCTCTCTGCTTCAGTTATTGCCAAGAAAGGCGATTCTATGGAGCGAGATTATGATTGGACGGCAGCTACACATTTGTCTGATCTCAGATCTGCTCAGGAGGTTGGTCGTACTGCAGGGGAACGAGCAGTCCGACGTCTAGGAGCGCGTCGCATCAAATCTCAAATGGTTCCAGTTATCTTCGAGCAACGGTTAGCTGGTGGACTGATTAGTAGTTTTGCTGCTGCAATTAATGGGGCCTCAATTGCGAGAGGAGTGTCTTATCTCAAGGATAGTATGGAGCAACAGGTGTTTTCTGATGGTGTAACAATAATTGATAATCCTCTAATCTCTCGTGGGATGGCATCGAAACCTTTTGATGGAGAGGGATTGGCGGCTAAGGAACTTTCTCTAGTTGTTGACGGAAAACTCCAAGCGTGGACTCTTGATCTTAGAAGCGCAAAAAAACTTGGCATGTATAGTAATGGTCGAGCCTCAAGAGGTGTTGGAAGTAATCCCAGTCCTAGTGCGACCAATCTGGACCTACAAGCAGGTCTGGCCTCGCCCGAGGCCCTCATTGGAGAGGTGGAGAATGGTTTATTTGTCACAGAGCTCATCGGGCATGGAGGGGACTTAGCCACCGGTGACTATAGCCGAGGAGCCTCTGGATATTGGATAGAGAGAGGAGAAATTACCTATCCAGTAAATGAGCTCACCATTGCAGGAAACTTGAAGGATATGTTTCGCTCTCTTACACCAGGATCAGATCTTGTGCGTCGAGGTTCTATCAATGCTCCGACTGTTCGGATTGATGGTCTTACGATTGCGGGGCAGTGATTGTTACCAACTAAGATCGGCGCCAGAAAAATTCATTGGAATTTTTTGGATGTCCTGCATTACCTCGCCTATAGGGCCCGGGTCGGTATCTGTTGGTATGAAGAGAGATAAGCTATCGGCCAAGCCTTCATATTTTTCAGAAATTTTATCAGCTAGTTCGTCATGACGTCCAACAATCGCAAACAATTCTAAAACATCATCAGAAATAAGTGCGGCCATTTCGTTCCAACGATTTTGTGAGGGGTATGGACGCAAACGTTCGCCCAGTTCTTCAAGTCCATGTAACCGCAAGACGTCCCAATAAGCGCGAGTAGAACAATAGAATGATATTCTAAATCGAATATATTCCTTCATTTTCGCTACAGCCTCATCGTCCTCTCCGGTAGCCATAAATGCGCCTGATATGACTTCAATTTGGCTTCTTTTACGATTTTCCTTCATCAAGCCGGTACTTATTCGGGATAGTGAACGCTCCTCTAAGTAGCGCTTTGTGCTGAAAGGATGGAGGCGAACACCATCTGCAACTTGACCTGCAACAGACAGCATTGCAGGTCCAACTGCTGACATAGTTATTGGAATTCGTGGGAGGCCCAGTGGTTTTGGAGAGAAGTTGGGCGTTGTGAGTGTCAAAGTGTAAGCTTCACTGTGGAAGTCTAATTTCTCACCTGTCTCCCAGGACCGCCAAACAGAACGGACAGCGCCAATATAGTCGCGCATACGAGGAGCAGGTGGTGTCCATGTAAGTCCGTAACGACGTTCGTTGTGTCCTTTAACTTGGCTTCCAAGACCAAGAGCAAAACGGCCATTGCTCGCTTTGTTCAGGTCCCAAGCAAAATGTGCAGAAATTGTGGGGCTTCTCGGAAATGCAATGGCTACGGCTGTGCCTAACTGGACACGACTTGTAGCCATGGCCGCTACAGTAAGCGGTGGAATAGGACCATGAGCGTTTTCAAGGGCAACGACACCATCAAAGCCTGCCGCTTCAGCAGCTATTGAGGCCTTTTGGGCTTCGATAAGGTCGTCATTTGGAATGTGGAAGTAAACACGCATTAAATTGTCCTAATTCTTGCTCAAAACGAACCCAATCCCGGTTAGTTGGGTGCTGGGAATATCGTAAACAGCATAAAAAGTAGCTGCAATCGAGGGGCATAAAAAATTGCGAAAGTGCCATTTTTTAAAAGGCATCTAGTAAATTTCTAGCCGAAAGTGTTTTCATCAGTTTTGGGGCCTTGAGAAAGCTCCAACATTTTCCCATCTAAAGAAAACAAGATTGAAGTTTATTTGGAAGTAGTGTGCAAGATGAGACGGAAGTTAATAGGGACTTCTTGGTGTTTTTGAGAACTACGCAGATAAAATCATGAACAATCATTAGGCTTATGTTGTAGAGAGTTCCTAATTAGTTGAACAAATGCGATCCTTCCGCGGTAGTTCGTTCATCCCAAGTTTCTCTAGAAAGTTTAAAAATGTCGGCTAATTCAGATCAACAAATGAGTGTTCTTGACCGGGCCTGGACGCAAATAGCTAGAGCTGTGCGTGGGTTTGGGTCGAAGAAGAATGCCGAAGAACTGGTGCTTAAGCCTGGTATTACAAAATCTGACGAAGCGAAGTTAATCGAGGCTTTTTCAGAATGTATTGAGCATCGGGGGGGAGAGGTTCGCGCTCGCGCTCGCGCTGCCACTTTGGGTCAGGCCTATCTTAGATTATCAAACGATGGTCGTCGCCGATTTCTCCAAATTCTCGCCCAAGATTTTGATATTGATAGAAATAACATTAACAAATTGATGGATTCAGTCCGTGAGGCAAAAGATGCAGATGCTCGCATTAAAGCAGAAAAATCCCTAAAAAAAGCTTTGGTTCCTCCCCGCGTCGAGGTCCTTCGTCAGTTTAATGCCCTGCCGAATGGTGCCAAGTTTCTTGTTGATTTGCGGGCCGATTTATTGGTGTGGCAGCGAGAAACACCGTTGTTTGCTGGACTGCAGGAGGACCTTAAAAGTCTTTTGGCAAATTGGTTTGATATTGGTTTTCTTGAGCTCAAGCAGATTGATTGGAGCGCATCAGCACAGTTACTTGAGAAGCTTATCCAATATGAAGCTGTGCATCGCATTCGTTCCTGGGATGACCTGAAAAAACGGTTGGAGTTTGATCGGCGGTGCTATGCCTTTTTTCATCCGAGAATGCCTAATGAACCCTTGATTTTTGTTGAGGTGGCTCTGGTAAACGGAATTGCAGGTGATGTAGGAAAGCTATTAGATGAGTCTCGTACAGCTATTGATCCAAGCTTGGCGGACACTGCAATTTTCTATTCGATATCTAACGCTCAAGCTGGACTTGCAGGCATCAGTTTTGGTGACTTTCTCATTAAGCGTGTCGTGGCTTCTTTGTCTAACGAGTTACCTAACATAAAAACGTTTGCAACATTATCGCCAATACCTGGTCTTCGTAAGTGGATGAAGAAACCATCGGAAATTGCGAATGGGATTCCTCTTTCTAATGATCAGGTGGATGTTTTGAAAGACTTTGTCCAGAAAAGAGGCGGCGCGCAGGAAAAAGCTGTAGGAGATGTAAATTCCGCTACGGAGGAAATAGACGCCTCAAACAAGATTGCGTTGATCGAGGCAGCGCTTTCAATTCCCGAGTGGCATAAAAAACCAGATATTGTGCAAATTCTTAAGCCGTCTCTAATATGTTTAGCGGCTAATTATTTAGGCATGTGCAAACGAGAAGATGGGCGAGCGCTCGATCCTGTCGCTCACTTCCATCTATCAAATGGTGCTCGTATGGAGAGATTAAACTGGGCAGCAGATTTATCTGAAAATGGCCTCAGGCAATCTGCTGGATTGATGATTAATTATTTGTATCGGCTACCTGAGATTGATGAAAATCACGAAGCTTATTCAGCGCCGGATCGCCGCATAATCATGTCATCCGCGGTCAAGTCTGCAGCAACGATCGGAAAATAGCTTTCCAAAGTAAGATAAATATTGGTTCCCGTGTTTGATGGATTATAAGGGAAGAGCCTCACCGTATTTCGTTTGCTTAAGTGCAAAACTTGATTTGATGCTCGCAACACCTTCTACCCGGGTCAGGCTTTCCATCAGAAAACGATGGTAGGCATCAAGATCGGGCGCAACAACGCGAAGAAGGTAATCAGCATCTCCAGTCATGAGGTGGCACTCTATTACTTCCGGCCAACCCGAAATTGCTTTTTCAAAGCGTTCTAGATTGGCCTCAATTTGCCGTTCTAGAGTCACCTGCAGGAAGACACTGATTGGAAGTCCGACGGCGGCCGCGTCTACTATGAGCCTGCGCCCGAGGATAATGCCAGCGTTTTCCAAAGCTTTGACGCGACGTAGGCAAGGAGACGGTGACAGTCCCACTTTATCTGCGAGGTCCACATTAGACAGATTGGCATCTTTCATAAGGGCAGCAAGAATTCGTCGGTCAAACATGTCTAGATCAGTTTTTGGCATAATATTCTTTAATTCCAAAAATTTTCGTAAAAATATGTCTTTAAACTCTCATTATTAGCATTAAAAAACAATAAAAGTCCTTCCGTTAACCATTAATTTGGAGATACGGAATGGGAGATTAGCTATGCCTGATGGAGTTGCAATTTCAGCGTCGTCTAAGAAAACTGATATCCTTGAAACTTTATCAGAGAGAGCTCTTTGGCTTTCTAGCTGGATGATCCACCATGCAAATCACATCCGTGAAAATCGTGGTGGAGTTAAGGTAGGTGGACATCAGGCCTCCTCAGCGTCATGCGCACAGATACTAACATCACTTTATTTTCATGCGCTGCGCCCAGAAGATCGCGTTGCCGTGAAACCTCATGCAAGCCCGGTCTATCATGCAATCCAGTATATGCTTGGCCGGCAAACCAAAGATCAGTTAGTGAAATTCCGCAGTTTGGGCGGAGCTCAAGCTTATCCCTCCCGCACCAAGGACATAGATGATGTAGATTTTTCTACGGGGTCGGTCGGTCTTGGAGCTGCCATGACCGTGTTTTCCTCTCTAGCTCAAGACATGGTTGAGCTCCACGGTGGTATGCCAAATCGGAAGCGTGGACGGATGATTGCCGTTGTTGGGGATGCGGAGCTTGATGAAGGAAACGTATTTGAATGTCTCCTGGAAGGTTGGAAGCATGATTTACGGGATTGTTGGTGGATAATTGATTATAATAGGCAGAGCCTCGATAGCGTGGTTTCCGATCGTCTTTTTCAACGCATTGATGGCATTTTTGAGGCCATGGGTTGGAAGGTCATTACGCTAAAATATGGTCGTCGATTAGAACGCGCCTTTCGGGAAAAAGGTGGTGCGGTACTTCGCCAATGGATAGATGACTGCCCCAACAGCATTTACTCCGCTCTAACTTTCAAAGGGGGGGCGGCCTGGCGTGAAAGGCTTACAGATGAGATTGGAAGTAAGCCAGGAATTAAACAAATACTTTCTAAGCGCGATGATAAAGAACTTGCTCGTATGATGACTGACCTTGCTGGTCATTGCATTGAGACACTGACTGAAGCTTTTGATGAAGCAGCTAAGTCTGATGTTCCTACCTGTTTTATTGCTTACACAATCAAGGGATTTGGCTTGCCGCTAGCCGGACATCAAGATAATCATGCAGGGTTAATGACGCCGGAACAAATTGATGTTCTCAAACAAGAAATGGGTGTTGAGAGCGGTCAGGAGTGGGAAGTTTGGTCTGGGGTTGAGGGGAGGTCACAGGAGCTTCAGGCGTTTGTAGAAAACGTTCCGTTTGCTCAACGTAAACCTCTTCCGAGTGCTGGACAGATCGCTGAGGCTTTGCCAATGTTGCCGGTTCCGGGTGAGGCAAAGACCTCTACCCAGGAGGGGTTCGGCCGAATTTTGGCTTCGATTGCACGCAGTGAAAGCATATTAAGTGACAGGATTGTAACAACCTCTCCTGATGTTACGATTTCAACAAACCTTGGTGGGTGGGTGAATCGAAAGGGGGTCTTCGAACGCCACAGTAAGGATGATGCGTTCCGCAAGGAAAATATTCCTTCAACCCAACGGTGGGCTGCTGGTCCAAAGGGACAGCATCTGGAACTCGGAATAGCAGAAAACAATTTGTTTCTAGCATTAGCAGCTCTTGGTTTAACCGAACCATTATATGGGCATCGTTTATTACCTGTAGGAACCCTTTATGATCCTTTCATAGCTCGGGGCTTGGATGCTCTCATATATGCTCTCTATCAAGACGCACGATTTCTAATAGTTGGCACTCCGTCAGGAGTAACATTGTCACCAGAAGGTGGTGCTCACCAATCTCAAACTACCCCACTTATAGGAATGGGGCTTCCAAATTTAGTAAGTTACGAGCCGGCTTTTGTTGACGAACTAGCCGTAATGATGCGCGAAAGTTTCAATAGAATGCTGGCTGAGGATGGAGGAGCCACATATCTTAGGCTGTCAACTCGTCAGCTTGATCAACCAACACGTGAGATGACCCAGGACTTGCAGCATGATGTTCTTGCTGGGGCTTATTGGTTAATGCCTCCAGGTCCAAATTGTGATGTTGTGATTGCCGCTATGGGAGCTTTAATGCCTGAAGCTATAAGTGCTCACAAAGTGCTATTGGAGGATTGTCCAGATGCCGGTTTGCTGGCCGTTACATCTCCAGATCAGTTGCATAAAAACTGGTTGAGCGCTGAGCAAGGTGTCGAAGAATCACACCTGACTAGGCTTTTTGCTGAAGTCCCCCAAAACGCCGGTATTGTAACTATCTGCGATGCTCACCCAGCAACTTTATCTTGGTTAGGAGCCTCGCTAGTAAGAGAAGTTTTACCTCTTGGAGTTGAAGGTTTTGGGCAATCAGCCGATCTACCTGATTTGTATCGCTCACTTAAGATAGACTCTGACGCGATCGTAGATGCAGCTGCTCGCCTAATTTGGCGCTTGATGAATGCGTAAGTGAAGAATACTTTTAGTCCCCAAGAAAGCGGGGGTTAGTATGGCTTTATCCTGGTCGCACTCTGTGCTGTTTGTGAAAAATATGTGTGAGATGAGAGAGTTTTACACCCGCGTATTAGGTTTTCAGGTTACAGATGAAGGTTCTATTCCAGGAAACAAGAACATCGTGTTTTTGTCTCAGCAGCCGAATGAGCATCATCAGCTTGGGCTTATTGGTCCTAGGGAAAATGAAGGACCACCAACTACCTTGGCACATTTTGCGTTTAGAGTAGAAAGCATGGCTGAGCTGAGAGATGTGATCGGAAGAGTTGAAAACGAAGGTTTAAATTATCGACCAACTTCACATGGAAATACGTGGTCGATTTATTTTCAAGATCCCGAAGGGAATGGCATAGAAATTTTCCATAACACTCCTTGGCACGTGCAACAGCCTCAGGGTAAGGTTTGGGATACAAGTTTAAGCGACCAGGAATTATTCGCTTGGACAGAAAGAACCTTCCAAAATGAGCCGCTATTTGGGCCTCGCGAAAATTATGAGGAGGATAGAAGGAAAAAATTATCATCAAATTGATGATGTTTTTGATTCAGATCAAAGATAAAACTCTAGGTTTTTGTATAGCTCTGCGTTTACATCCCAAGCGATTATTTAAAATATTTCATGTTTAGAAGCCTGCTTTACCTTTACCACATATCACTGCCACAACTTTTTCATTTACCTGAGGCAAATATCGCTTTGTCATTAATG
>VMCJ01000035.1 GCA_008081395.1 Rhodospirillales bacterium
GCAGCTATGGTGGATGCATCCGCAGTAATTGCGATATTTCAGGCCGTCGTAAAAATTGCAGATGCAACAGGAATTCCTCTTGAAGACCAAAAGGCAGAAATTAGCGCAGATTTTCGAGAAGAATTGGGAATAAATACCTATAAGCTTGAGTGACAATCAATGATTAGTGGCAAATGCAGCTCTTGCCATTGAAAGTGCTTCATCGCCCGTCATTAGATCAGCATATTTTTGCCCAATGTCAAAAAGATTTGCCTCGTGCGGTTCAATCGCCCGATCGCCACAACAGTCAGTAGCAACAATAGTGCGTAAAGCGTATGAGCAACTGTCAACAACACTCGCTCGCACACAGCCTGAAGTAGTTGCCCCTGTTATTATCAAAGTATCTACAGAATGCTTGAGAAGCCAACTCATTAAAGGGGTCGAGAAGAAAGCTGAGGGGCCTATCTTTTTCAGCACTAACTCACCTCGACGGGGGGCTAACTCTGGCGTTATCTGGCTTATCGAAGCAGTATCCTCAAGTTCATAAAGTCCTGGCACTTTCATGGCGAAGGTACCTCCATCTGCAGAGCTTTTATCAAATACAGCTCTTGTGTAGGCAATGGGTGCTCCAATATCCCTCATTCCAGCCAATAAACTCTGCGTATTTGACACTGCCTGTTTAATGTTTCCCCCTCCAAACACACCTGGATCGACAAATCCAACCTGAAAATCCACTAACAACAGCGCTGGCCGCGAACCAAAACCAACGGAATTACCGAAATTTTGGCGCTGGTAAACTGGATCTCCTGACATGTATTACTCCTGAGGGTAACGCCAAGGGCTATCTGGCTGATTTGCATCGAGGTCGATCGTCCAATGGGGAAGCGAAAATCCTTCAGTAACTTCCTTAAAAACCATTCTGACCCGGGTACCAATCCCAACAGATTTTATAATTTCAGGCGCTGCAAATTCACCGTCTGGAGAAACCAGGTTTCCAGCGACCCGAATAGCTTCATGCTCGGATGGTTCCCCCTTCTGGATATCAAGGTCAACTAACAAAATCATATAGGGAACCTTGTCTCGGAAGGCTGGTTGAATGGGATGATGAACTTCAACATATGAATGCACAGTTCCTTTTCCTTCAACCGGCACCCAATCATAATCTCGATCAGTCGTCCAAGGACATGCTGTGGTTGGTGGGTAGCGTAACAATCCTGATTTCTTGCCCCTTTGCAGACGAAATTCACCTGCCGCGCACCAGCTAAAGAATTCGCGATTTTCCTTATCTTGGTCATCAATAGTAAGAGCCATACCCATATATTCACCAATGATTGGCATATCTATTTCCCCTTCAGCGCGAGTCTTTAGCCATAACCATGGCAGAACCAGTTCCGGGCATTGCCCACCCGAGATTAGCCGTCACCTCTACATCCTTGACCTGACGACAGCCTCCCTCGCTGTAATCGTGGGTATGTTGCCGCTTACCATCTGGACCAACAGGACAGCTGTCATCTACTTCCCCTCGAAGTTGTCGGGTATTTTCGATCACCATATTCATACCGTGGGTGTAGCCCTCACATAGATGCCCACCTGACGTATTGTTAGGGCGCATCCCTCCAAGCTCGATAGCTCCTGAGGAGACATAATCACCACCTTCGCCCTTTTTACAAAAACCGTAATCCTCAAGTTGCAGCATGGTAGTGAAAGTAAAGGCGTCATAAGAGCCTGTAACATCAACATCCTCTGGTCCTAACCCTGCATTGGGCCAGAGAATGTTCTTTGCATAATGACCAGCAACCGTTGAGATTGGTCCATGTTGATAGTGCATATCACTTCTAGGTTTGCAGCATCGACCAACAACTGATTGGATAACAGCAGGAGGATTTTTACAGTCTCTAGCACGATCAATTCTGGTAACAATAATACAGGTCGCATTGTCTGTTTCGACACAGCAATCGAGCAAATGCAGAGGCTTACAAATTATGCGCGAGTTAACTACGTCTTCAATCGTTACCCTGTTTTTATAGTAGGCTTTGGGATTGTTAGACGCATGTTTTGAATGCGCCACTTTTACAGCTGCAACTTGCTCCGGAGTAGTTCCATAATCATACATGTGGCGTAGGAAAGTAGGAGCAAACATCTGCCCCGCTGATTGCCAGCCATAAGCCCTATTATGAATTTGGTCACCAACTATTGGAACCGCAGAACGGGCGCCAGTTCCACCGATACGCACCTGACTATAACCATTCATAGCCCTGTAAATTGCAACGGTCTTGCACATACCGGCTTCAATCACACCAATGGCAATTCCAATGAGAGCCTCAGTGGATGATCCGCCCCCATGAACATCCATATAGAAATTTAGCCGTATCCCGAGATCTCCTGCGACCCAAGGAGCATGCACAGAGTCATTTCCTGAGTAAGATAGCATCCCATCGATATCCGACGGCCCAATCCCAGCATCATCCATGGCATTTTTTATGGCCCAGGTTGCAAGATTGCGTGTCGACTCCTCTGACCCACGACGGTAGGTAGTTTCACCAATCCCACATATGGCGTATTTGCCTCGCAAAAATTTAGGAGAGTCAGCATCGAACTCTGAAACTGATGCTAATGTCATTTTAAATCCCCTGCTTTCTTATCACTCAAGAACGCAATTACTGCATGAACAAGTCAGTCTGAAAAGGGGATAATCAATACTCTTATTTTTCGCGCAGTTGGGCTAATGCTGCCTCTCGGCGAGCTATATAGAATGTTGATGCGAATATTACTGCTCCGCCCAATACAGTCCAAAATGTGGGAATCTCTGAGAATATAAAAAACGCCAGAAGAGCAGAAATAGGCAAACGAGCAAAGTCAAAAGGCAGTACAACCGTGACGTCTGCAGATTTAAACGCTCTCGTCATACACAGATGGCCGACTGTTCCAACTAACGCCAATATTATTAGCCATAAAAGACAGTACAAACTTGGCCAAGACCAAAACAAAAGTGCTGGAAAAAGTGAAAGTGGCGTGAGAAGAAGCACCATGTATGTCACAATTGCTTCCGGTCTCTCTGTTCTGGTGAGAGACTTAAGAACGAGTTTATTTGAGGCCATAATTACCGCGTTCAGCAAAGCTAGCAGAACACCAAGTTCCAATGCTCCAATTTGGGCAATTCCCTTGCTGTTACCTAAAACAACAATCATTGCGCCCAAAAATCCAATAATGACAGCACTCCAGCGACGAATTCGGACAATCTCGCCTAGAAAAAGAGCGGCTCCGATAGTAGCAAAAATAGGTGATGAAAAGGAAAGTGCTGTCGCCTGGGAGATTGGTATAAGCGTCACAGCCCAAAATCCACTAGTCATTCCTACAAGGCCGAGTAAACTCCGCACGCAGAACAATGAAAATCTATCGGTTCGCATGGCGCCAAGGCCAGCCCGGCTAAGCCAAGGCACCATCCACAGCAAAGCGAGAATATTCCTAAAAAAAACTATGACGGTCGGATGCAACTCCTCACTGGCAGCTCGAATACAAATTGCCATGAACGAGAAAAACAGAGCAGCGCATAATGCGTACACAGTGGCACGCATAATTGGCGATAGTCGATCAATATAAAATGTAGGACTAACCATTAAGGTTTTGACTTAGCCAAAATTGAACTTCCGCCCGCACGCCCTTCGACAGTATTTTCATTTCTTAATTTTGCTTCTCTATGGGATATGTATGCTCCGGAGGTAAATACAATAAGGGCGCCCAGCGCTGTCCAAGGGCTTAAAACTTCACCCAAAATGAGAAATGCGCCAACCGCCGCAATTGGAAAGCGCGCAAAATCTATAGGTTGAAGCGCGGAAACTTCCTGCATCGAAAATGCCCTTACGTGTAAAGAATGAGCGCCCATCGCTAACACGCCAAGAACAAACATCCAGAGCCATCCCATCAGATTGGGCGTTTGCCAGACAAAAAGCATTGGCAAAAAGGCAATGACTGCCATCATTAGAGCCTGATAAACCAGAATTGTGTTTATATGCTCCAAAGATGTAAGACGTCGAATTACAATCAGAGTAGCACCCCATGTTGCGGACGAAAAAAGCACAAGAAAGACGGCAGAATTAAGCTCCTGAAACCCAGGACGAACAACCAATAAAGCTCCGCATATGCCAATAAAGATAGCGCTCCAACGCCTAAGCCGCATTTTTTCACCGAGAAATATCGCGGCTAGAAGTGTCGCCCAAATTGGAGCTGTAAAGCCGATGGCAGTTAAATCGGTGATTGCCATCAAGGGAACGGCATAGAACCAGGCCATCATCGACGCACCATTAAGGCCACCGCGCAAAGCCAACATAGCTGGCTTTTTAGGAATAAGGACGTGCGGACCTGATGTCGAAAGCACAACGGGTAAAATTATAAGGAGCGCAAAAAAATTCCTGAAAAACGCAATTTGAAAGGGATGAAGACCAGTATCAGCAGCGAGTTTAACAAAGATTGAATTGAAAGCGAAAAATGAACATGCACCCAGCATATAAAGTGCAGCAGCAACTGGGCGAATTTCGCGCGAAGGAGAAGCTGTAGTAGTCATTGTCTCGACTATCGAGCATACTTCAAAAAATAACTTAAGCGATCGCTAAAAACGCCGACCCGCTATGCATCTGACGCATTCCAAGCTGATCACAAATTAGAAATAGGATATAGCTTATGTGATTCACTGGAGTTGGAGTTTAAAGTTCGATGTTAGAACCGATGTGGCAGCCCTCAGCAGAACGTGCTTCTGCCTCCAATCTTGCAGCATTTATAGACTGGCAGCAGACGGAACGTAGACGAATTTTCTCCAACTATGCAGAGCTTCACTCATGGTCTGTATCTAATCAGCCTGCATTCTGGTCTGATTTTTGGGATTGGGCAGGCATCATTTCAGAAAAAAAAGGTGAACGTATTTTAATAGATGCCGAGAAAATGCCCGGTGCTTCTTACTTTCCCGACGCGCGATTAAATTTTGCAGAAAACCTTTTGCGGCATTGCAACGAACAACCTGCCCTAATTTTCAGAAGAGAAGACGGTTTAGAAAAAACCATGTCTGGCAACGAACTTGTCAGCATGGCGGGACAAGTTTCTCGTGCATTGGTAGCGATGGGAATTCAGCCTGGTGATCGAATTGCTGGGTTTCTTCCAAACATACCAGAAGCAATTGCAATTATGGCAGGAGCCGCAGCAATTGGAGCAACTTGGACATCTTGTTCGCCAGATTTTGGTGCCCAAGGTGTGCTGGACCGCTTTGGACAGGTTCAACCAAAAGTGATGGTAACTGTAGATGGGTATGTGTACGCTGATAAACGCATTGATTTGAGATCAAAAATTAAAGCTGTTGCAGAAGAGCTTGAAGGACTTGAGAAAATTGTTGTCATTCCTTTCTTAGAAGACAAGACGGATATAACTGACATTCCATACTCGTTGATGCTTGAAGATTGGTTAAAAGGTCATTCGGACGCGCCTCCAGATTACATCCATCTCCCTTTTGATCATCCTCTTTATATCCTCTACTCCTCAGGCACTACAGGAGCACCAAAGTGTATCGTGCACAAGGCTGGCGGTGTCCTATTACAGCACCTCAAAGAGTACATTTTGCATACTGATATGAAACCAGGAATGCGTCATTTTTATTTCACAACATTGGGTTGGATGATGTGGAATTGGCAAGCCAGCGGTTTAGCTGCGGGCGCCACTTTAATGCTCTATGACGGTTCTCCTTTTCATCCAGACGGCAATGTTCTTTGGAATTATGCGGAAGAACAAAAGTTTGATGTTTTTGGAACATCGGCGAAGTATTTAGAAGGTTGCCATAAGGGTGGCATAAACCCTGCCAAAACTCATGATCTAAAAAATCTTAAAACAATTCTCTCAACAGGGTCTGTTCTTGTTCCAGAAGGCTTCGACTACGTCTACGAGAGCGTAAAAGCAGATGTATGTTTGGCATCTATTTCTGGCGGAACCGACCTTTGTGGGTGTTTTGTAGGTGGCGTCCCCACCCAACCGGTTTGGCGTGGAGAAATACAAGCCCCAGCTCTTGCTATGGACGTTGCTACTCTTCGTGAAGATGGAAGCCGAACTTCACTCGGCGAAAAAGGAGAGCTGTGTTGTATGGGCCCCTTTCCTTCTATGCCTATTGGTTTTTGGAATGATACAGACGGAAGTCGGTATTTCGATGCGTATTATTCTACCTACAAAAATGTTTGGCGACATGGGGACTTCGCTGCATTTACAAAAAGTGGTGGACTGGTGATCTACGGACGATCAGATGCTACGTTAAATCCAGGTGGTGTTCGTATTGGGACAGCTGAAATTTATCGGCAAGTAGAGCAGCTTCCGGAAGTATTAGAAAGTATAGTTATCGGACAGGATATTGATGGTGATGTCCGAGTGGTTTTGTTTGTCAGACTGCGAGAGCAACAAGAGTTAAGTGACGACCTTGTGCAACGAATTAAGAAACGCATTCGTGAGGGGGCATCCCCAAGACACGTTCCTGCAAAGGTCCTTCAAGTGACTGACATTCCTCGCACACGCTCTGGAAAAATCGTCGAACTCGCTGTTCGTGATGTTGTGCACAATCGCCCAATTAAAAACAAAGAAGCATTAGATAACCCAGAAGCCTTAGAGCAATTTCGCGATAGAGAAGAGCTTCAATATTAAGACTACCAGTTAATCAAAATACTGAAGTATCCTGAAAAAAGACTCTTTGGATAATTGATGCAGCTATGACGCCAGAAGACATAATCAATCACCCTCCGATCATACTCTCACAAGAAGAGCGCAAACGTTACTTCAGTGAAGGATACACTTCTTCTCCTGCAATAACCCCGCCAGAGCTGCTTAAAAAAATTCAGCAAATGTCAGCCGATTTTTTAGAAAAAAGTCGTGAACTCGAAGCTTCCAATGAATTTTTTGATTTAGGACCCAATCATTCATCACAAACACCTCATGTGCGTCGCCTCAGGCGCCCTGTCGATGCTCATCCATTTTTTTGGGAATTAGCAACTTCAGAGTTTTTGACCGGAATAGCAGCAGATCTTGTGGGCCCTGATGTTAAATTTCACAGCGCCAAACTGAATTACAAATGGCCAGGCGGTGGTGAAATCGTAAAATGGCACCAAGACATACCCGCTTGGCCCCATACCAATTATAGCCCAGTTACGATCGGTATTTATTTGGATGATGTAACTACTAAAACAGGTCCACTAGCCTGTGTTCCTGGAAGTCACAACGGCAAGATCTTTTCTCATTATGATCTAAATGAGAATTGGACAGGATCTATTAGACCTGATGAAGAAAATGAGGCTGGAGTTGCAGATGCTGTAAATCTAACAGGCCCTGCAGGGACCGTTATTGCTATTAATTGTCGGACAGTTCATGGCTCATCTAGCAATTTAACGGACCAAACACGGCCACTCCTATTATTCGTTTATTCATCAGCTGATGCGTTTCCCTGGACCGCCGCACCAACACCAACATCGAAGACCGGAGAAATTGTGCGCGGAATATCAGCTAAGTTTCCCCATATAGATCCCAGACCCTGCCCCGTACCACCAGACTGGGCAAGGCTTGGATATGGATCGATCTTTACAGCCCAATCAAAAATGTGAAAACGCTTTTTTACTGGGAACTTTCTCCAAACCGTGCGGCGACGGCTTTTCTATCGCAGCCGAAGAATTTAGGCCTGAAGCCATGGTTTACTTAAGGGCGGCTATCGTCGCCATGCTCATTCAACAGTCGCTTATGACAATGAGCACTTCAGCTATTCCAAGCCTTTGGAAATTCATTGGACCAGATTTTGGGCTGACTGATTCAAAAATCGCCGTCTATTCCCTACTAGTGTATTGCATAGGTTTCTTTTCTTCGAGCGCTGCCGGAAGCGTAATTATTAAGTTTGGCCCGTTAAGAGCGAGCCAGATTTGCCTAATCGCTGCAGCACTTGCAATGCTGATCGCCAGCTTTGGAGAATTTTGGCTAATTATTCCAGCAGCGTTGTTGCTGGGTTGTGGGATGGGGCCTACTACGCCAGCAAGTTCCCAAATCTTGGCTCGTTTCTCAAAACCTTCCCAAGCGCCGTTAGTTTTTTCCATAAAACAAACAGGGGTTCCTGTGGGAGGATTTCTCGCGGGTGCAGTCTTGGTCCCATTGGCAGAGGCGTTTTCTTGGCAAGTTGCTTTGATGGCGTCCAGTTGTGCTGCTTTGCTTGCTGCTATTTGGATGCAACGCTTTCGTAACCGTTTCGATGATCAGCGGTCACCGTCCCGTCTGATATCTATTAAGGATATCAAGTCTAGTTTTAAGGCAGCAACCGCTACACCAGGATTACAGAAATTAGCCTTTTCAGGTTTTGCATTCTCTGGCTTACAGGTAGCTTTCATGTACTACTTCATTGCATTTGCTGTAGAGGAAGTGAAATTAGAGCCAATAGTTGCTGGTAGGGTGTACGCAGCTGCCAGCATTGTTGCGATTGTTGGGCGCATATTCTGGGGCTGGATAGCCGGAGGGCGAATGGATCCTCGAAAGCTACTTATATGGCTCTCAATAACCATGTTTGTTTCTATTGCTGCAGTTGGAATGGCTGATCCAAATTGGGGGATATGGGGCCTTGCTGCGGCAGCTGTAGCTTTTGGCGCAACCGGTATTTCATGGAATGGAGTGCACTTGGCAGAGGCAGCTCGACAAGCGCCCTCAGGCCAAGTACCTGTAGTAATGGGTGGAATTATATCTTGCTGTTTTCTAGGTCTGATAGTCCTTCCAGCCTTACATGGCGCCGTTTTTGTTTCTCTTGGAATTCCGGGAATAGGCTTCACGATTATAGCTCTACCATCGCTTTTATGCGGTCTACTATTTGCTCTGCCAGAACGTAAATCAAAATGAACGCTGCACTTTATATCGTTATAGTTGCCATGCTTTTTCAGCAGGCCATGAGTTATATGGCAGCGCAGGTTTTACCGAACGTTGCGCCTCAGGCAGGGCAAGCTTTGATGTTAAATGCTGAGCTTGTTCTATATCACACTACCCTTTTTTACGCTATCTCAGGCCTTTTTCAGGCCAGTGTAGGAGGACTGATAATCCGATGGGGAGCTATCCGCGCTAGCCAAATAAGTCTTTTGGGTCTGGGACTAGGGTTAGCTCTTAGTATGGTTGGCACCTTATGGGCATTTGCTCTTGCCGCGCTCATGATGGGTGCTGCAAATTCGTTCTCTACCCCGGCCAGCTCTCATCTATTGGCAAGGCGTAGCCCAGCTAAGTACGCACCTCTAATTTTTTCCATAAAACAAACAGGGGTCCCTGTAGGTGGTCAATTTGCAGTACTGGCAGCTTGGTTATTAGTCGATGCTGCGCAGCCAGAGACGTGGACACGTGCATTCCTAGCAACATCAATCATCTGTTTGGTTTTGATGATTATTATTCATCCAATGCGGCGCAGCTTCGATGATGACAGAAATCCAGGCTATCCAGTTCGCTGGTCAGATGCGATCCGAAACATCTCTAACGCAGCGAAGACCCCTGCTTTGCGAGACTTATCTCTTGGAATGTTTGCTTTTGTTGGATGCCAAGGTCTCTTTAACTCCATCTTCGCTACCTATGCTCAGCAAGAATTAGGTTACCCGAAAGATATAGCGCTAGAAATCTTAATTATCGTGAACGGAGTAGCCGCGTTTGCTAGGATTTTTTGGGGGTGGATAGGATCTTCGTTTGCATCAGCCAGAATGGTTCTTGCCGTTCTTGCTTTTGTGATGGCGGCAGCGACAGCTTCTCTAGGTTTGGCAAAGGGTTGGGATATTTGGCTCGTGGGCTTTATTTCTCTGTCATTCGGGGCTTCTGCTCTTTCTTGGCACGGATTACTCTTATCTGAAGTTGCCCGCCTTTCTCCAGCTGGTCAGGTAGGACCGGTTACTGGGGGCGTTCTATTTTTTGGTGCTCTTGGAATGCTATCATTTCCCTTTTTTGCTAAAATTTTAAGAGATTTTGGTATTTCGTACGAAACCATATTCATCTCAGCCTCGGTTCCAGCTGCCTTGGTAGGCATAAAATTCTTAGTGCCCGTTATCATAAACTCATGGAGACGACACACATGACTTTTGATGCCATTCTTTCTCGCTTCACTGCTGCCGTTGAAGCTGGGGATGGAACAGCTCTGGGAGCTTTATTCACCCAGGATGGTATTTACCATGACACATTTTATGGAGAATTTCTTGGCCCCTCCGCGATCCGGGATATGCTCGAAAATCATTTTTGGCGCGATGCTGAGGCGTTTCGTTGGGATATGAATGAACCCTTGGCGAACGATAATATCGGTTATGCGAACTGGCGTTTTTCCTACTCTTCAAAGCTTGAAGGTGTCAAAGGAAAGCGGATAGTTTTTGAAGGGATGTCTCGCTTTAGACTGAAGGGCGGTCTCATAAATCGATATGATGAAATTTTTGATATTGGTATAGCTCTGTCTCAAACAGACTTCGCATCGGAACGGATGGCAAAAATAATTGCAAAGGCGGCGGAAAGACTGCGGTCTAGTGCCTCAAATAGCCGACACTTGATAGACTGATTAAAAATTGAAACAACCAGAAGAAAAGTGGACCAGCCGCACCACTTTAGCTATTGCTGCAACCATGAGCGGCCAAGGTCTGGGTGCAGCAGCTCAACTTTCACCCGCAATACTTGCGGTTCAAATAGCAGTGGAAGCTAAAGTTTCCCCCTCATTGATAGGAGTATTTACTGGAATAGTATTTTTTGCTGCAGCAATTTCTGCACTCGGAGGCGGCAGTTTAGTGGACCGCTATGGAGGTATAAATGCTGTAAGAATAGGTGTGGGCATGTCTGCCATAGGATGCGTCTTTGCAGCACTAGGTCATCCAATAGCGTTGTTCGCTTCAGCACTCTTAATTGGACTTGGGTACGGTCCAATGACGCCTGCCAGCTCCGTTATATTGTCGAGATGGTCTCCAGGCCACCGACTTGGCCTGATCATGTCGATCAAGCAAACTGGCGTTCCCATAGGATACTTTTTAGCAAGTGTAACTATGCCACTTCTCCAAGCATCAATAGGTTGGAGAGCATCTCTTATCTGTCTTGCCATTGTTTGTTTAGCAGCATTATTTGCTTTGAAGACCGCCGCTACTTTGTTAGATGAGCGAGGCCCAAAAATGGGCAATAGTTTTACATCTGCTCGATTAGCTCTAACCCTTTTAAGGCAATACCCATATCTCCGAAGAATAGCTCTTGCTAGCCTCGCTTTCGCTGGTGTCCAAGTAGCTGTGACAAGTTTTTTAGTTGTTTACTTAGAAGACAGTGTTGGCCTTTCAAAACAGCTCGCTGCTCTGCCT
>VMCJ01000115.1 GCA_008081395.1 Rhodospirillales bacterium
TCAACACCTGAAATAAATGCACCACAATTGCGAGATGCTGGTTGGACTGAAATGTGTGCGTAGTCTTGCATCGCATTAGCTCCTTATCTGCATCCTATGTATCCTTAGCTTGTGGCCTCTGGTCAATGGCCATTTTTTGGCTAAAGCTTACATCAATAACAGTATTTCGAGGATGAATTATTATGCGATGGGCACGTTACCTTGTCGATGGAAAAGAAACTTTTGGTATTATAAATGGAGAGAACGTTATTGATGTTTTAGGAAATCCATTTGACGGTTTCCAACAAACTGAAAATACGCGTTTGCTTTCTTCTACAAAACTATTGGCCCCTGTTATGCCTCGTACTTTTTACGCGGCAGGCCTTAATTATGCTGAGCATGTTCGCGAGGCGGCAAAGAAGCTTGGACGTTCTCCTGATCTCCCTCAGGCAGCAGATATCGGCTATCGGGCAATAAATTCGATCACTGGCCCAGACGACCCAATCATTGTACCTGCAGACGCAACAGAGCTCCTACAGTATGAAGGGGAACTTGTGGTTGTCATTGGAAAGGAAGCAAGAAATTTGAACGAAGACAATGTCTTAGATTGTATTCTTGGGTACACCATTGGGAATGATGTATCGGAGCGCACATGGCAAAAAGGTGACCGCACGATGTGGCGAGGTAAAAATACAGATACTTTTGCACCAATGGGGCCATGGATTGAAACTGAGTTTAATCTCAGTGAAGCAATGACATCAGTTCGAGTTAATGGACAAGAAAAGATTACATTTAAGACTGACTCATGGATATTTGGAATTAAAGAATTTCTAATTCGCATGTCAGAGTATTGTACGCTCTATCCCCGAGATGTTGTGTGGATGGGTACGGAAGGCAAGACCGACAATATGGTGCACGGTGACGTGTGTGAAATTGAAATAACTGGTCTCGGGGTCCTAAGAAATACCGTTCAATGGAGGGGTAAATAGTAAACATTTCGAGATCTATTTTGATACGGTTTAGGATAGGCACGGGAGTTTTAAAGTTATTCTAAGGTGATCGATATGATTGGTTATGAGTTGCCCTGATGTGCAATGATTTGGTCTTGAAATACCATTTAAAATTTCCATATCAGATGAGGGAGAATGACACGGGCTGTTTGTAAGACGTGTTAGCTTTCCTAGATTGCGCGTTCGCTTTCAAAGGAGGTTCGCGATGACACGCTATACTGCTTTTAATAGCCCGTTAATGCTGGGTTTCGACCACCTTGAACGGCTCGTTGATAGCGTCGCAAAGTCATCTGCGGACGGCTATCCTCCGTATAACATTGAACAACTGGGTGAAAATTCCATCCGAATAACTTTAGCTGTTGCTGGGTTCGCTCGCCGAGATCTTGATGTGCAATTAGAAGATAACCAGCTGTTGATCCGTGGAAGACAGCCAGACGAACAAGAGGACAGGGTTTTCCTCCATAGAGGGATTGCTGGCCGTCAATTCCAGCGGAAATTTGTATTGGCAGAGGGGTTAGAGGTCACTGCTGCTAATATGGAAAACGGCTTGCTTCATATAGATCTCGTAAGGCCTCAGCCGATTACACGTACTCGCACTATCGATATTCAAGGTTCTTAGAAAGGGTCAATAGGATGTCTGATAAATCTAGCTCTGTTCCAATTGCCAATGACGTTGGTATAGATCTTGAGAGCATTGGTCTTTCCGATGTTGCGTATCTCCGTAAAGCGGTTGTAGACGGAGTCTCAGGATTTTCAATTCATGCAGCTAACGGCGTAAGTATTGGGTTCGCGCCTGGTGTTAACACGGCATTAGCAGCAATTATGACTAATGGGATGGAAATCGTTCAACTTCACTGAATAATTCTCATTTTCAGATTTCACGCTTTAGAGTACGGTCCATAAATGATGGACCCTACACAATTTTTAAAATCCCTTTTTGATGTCGCCGTTGAGCGAGCGCACCCCAGGAATGTGCTTCAACAAGCTTTGCCGTTAGCTCCAATTAGTGGTCGTGTGATCGTTTTAGGAGCTGGGAAGGCTGCCGCTTCAATGGCTGCAGCGTTAGAAGCATCTTGGGATCGCCCGTTAGAGGGGCTTGTGGTAACACGATATGGTCATTCCTTACCCCTTCGATCAATTGAAGTAGTAGAAGCAGGCCATCCGATGCCGGATCTGGCTGGTGCTGATGCCGCGAAGCGTATATTGGCCTTAGCCTCCAGCGCGCGGGAAAATGATACTGTTATATTCCTTGCATCCGGAGGAGCGTCAGCTCTTCTTGCATTGCCCGATGAAACAGTTCCTCTCCGCGATAAGCAGCTAGTTACAAACGATCTACTGCGATCAGGTGCAACCATCCATCAGATGAATGCTGTTCGAAAACATCTTTCCAGTATTAAAGGTGGAAGATTGGCAGAGGCTGCATCTCCAGCAAAGGTTTTAACCTTTGCGATTTCCGATGTACCTGGAGATAATCCAGATGTAATTGGATCAGGTCCCACAGTTCCTGATGAAACGACACTTTCGGATGCATTGGCTGTTCTTAAAGCCTTTGAAATTAAGCCTCCAACCTCCATAATTTCAAGATTAGAGAACCCCTTATCTGAAACCCCTAAACAGGGGGATCCAATCTTTAACAACACAGAATTTCATATGATTGCTACCCCTCACGATGCTCTACTTGCCGCAAAGATGGAGGCGGAACGACAGGGGGTTTCAGCAGTTGTTCTCTCAGATAGGATAGAAGGAGAGGCCCGTGAGGTGGGCAAAGTTTTGGCTTCGTTAGCTAAGCATACTGCTGATCACTGTGAGCCTTTTAAAAGACCAGTTGTATTACTTTCAGGAGGTGAAACTACTGTCACTGTAAAAGGATCTGGTAGGGGAGGGCGCAATGCCGAATTCCTCTTAGGGCTAATGTTAGCTCTAGAGGGTCATTCCCAAATTCATGCTATTTCGTGTGATACGGATGGAATTGATGGAAGCGAAGATAATGCCGGTGCATCGGTCGGGCCTGAATCTTTGAAGCAGTTACAGTCTATGAACATCGACGCAGCAGCTTGTCTAAATGATAATAATGCATACGCTGTATTCGAGGCCCTTAATTCATTGATTGTAACAGGACCGACACTTACCAACGTTAATGATTTCCGTGCGATACTGATTGCGTAGAGATGGAGTAATCTTATGAAGCGGCTGACAATCCGCCGCCAGCGGAACGTGAAAGTGGTGGCTACTCTTGGGCCATCAACAACAAGCTATGAGCAAATTCGTGCTGTATACGAAGCTGGCGCTGATGTTTTTCGTTTAAATTTTAGTCACGGGGAACACGCCGAGCATGCGGCTAGAATGGAGATAATCCGGCGTATTGAGCAGGAATTTGGTCGACCAATTGGTGTTATGGCTGACATGCAAGGCCCTAAACTAAGGGTGGGGCGTTTTGAAAATGGGAAGGTTACCCTAAATGAAGGCGATAAATTCACACTCGATCTAGACCCATCTCTTGGTGATAGCTCAAGAGTGCAACTCCCGCATAAAGAAATTTTACAGGCATTAGAGCCAGGCGTCGCTTTGCTTCTCGATGATGGTAGAATTCGTCTTAACGTAATGGAATGTAGTTCTGATGGCGCGGAAACCGAGGTCGTTATTGGTGGTACCTTATCAGATCGCAAAGGTGTTAATGTTCCTGGTGTAATTTTGCCGCTTTCGCCTTTAACTGAAAAGGACAAGAAAGATCTCGCTTATGCTCTTGAGATTGGTGCTGATTGGATAGCCCTGTCTTTTGTTCAGCGACCCGAGGATCTGGCTGAAGCTAGAAAGCTTTTAGACGGACGTGCCGGCCTAATTACTAAGTTTGAAAAGCCTGCTGCACTTCGGCATATGGATCAACTTGTTGAGCTGTCAGATGCCGTCATGGTGGCGAGAGGTGATTTAGGTGTTGAGGTTCCTCCTGAGGATGTGCCTCTAGCACAAAAACGGCTGGTGCGATCCTGCAGGAGAGCAGGTAAGCCTGTCATTGTGGCAACCCAGATGCTTGAGAGTATGGTTACGGCTCCCACTCCAACGCGAGCTGAAGCCTCGGACGTTGCAACTGCTATTTTTGATGGTGCAGATGCAATTATGTTGTCTGCTGAAAGCGCAGCTGGTCAGTATCCGGTTGAGGCCGTGTCAATGATGCATCGAATAGCTGTGCGGATTGACAATGATGAGAGCTATCGCGAAGCATTGAATGCAGCGAGAGATAAGCCAGAAAAAACGGCCTCTGATGCAATTTCACAGGCGGCACGGCAGGTTGCAGAAACTATTTCAGCTTCCGTAATTGTTACATACACCACCTCCGGTTCAACAACGCTTCGAGCAAGCAGAGAGAGGCCGGAGGCCCCCATTCTTGGATTGACTTCAAGACTTGAAACAGCTCGTCGACTTTCACTTGCTTGGGGTGTGCGTCCTGAACACACTGAGGATGTTTCTAGTTTCGCAGAGATGGTGCGGAAGGCGTGCAATATCGCTTATCAGCGCGAACTAGCTAAACTGGGTGACCGAGTTGTAATTACTGCGGGAGTTCCATTTGGGACACCGGGGGCAACAAATATCTTAAGAATTGCTTGGATAACCGGCGACGAAGCTTAACAGAGGAATAAATATGACCGATGCGGTGAAAGCGCGGATGGCTTCGACTGTACTTCTGATGCGTGACGCGCCAGAGGGGCTCGAACTTTTTATGGTGGTGCGTAACCATCAAATTGATTTTGCCTCTGGTGCTTTAGTTTTCCCGGGCGGGTCTGTTGATCCTAGCGATAACGACCCTCGGCTCCGTTCTGTATCTGACGGTGTGGATGATGTTTCAGACGAAATGCTGGCGTTAATGGTCGCCGCGGCGCGTGAGGCATTTGAGGAATGTGGGGTCCTGTTGGCAAGGTCAAATGGGGCTAAAGATTTGATTCAAGGGCATAGAGCATATGAGTTAGGGCTTAAGTATCGTGAAGCCCTAGAGAGCAGTCGTATGGGGATGATCGACATAGCGGAAGCCGAAGACATTCGTTTTGCACTTGATAGATTGGTACATTTTGCTCATTGGATTACTCCAGCGCATATGCCAAAGCGATTTGATACTCATTTTTTCTTGGCTGAGGCCCCTTCGGACCAGCTGCTTGCCCATGATGGCCATGAGTCAATTGATTCAGTTTGGATCAGACCTGCCGATGCCTGCAGTGAAGCAGATGAAGGCAAAAGGACAATCATTTTTCCAACCCGATTGAATGTTGAAAAAGTAGGTAAGAATAGATCAGTGGATGAGGCTATAACCGCAGCTCGCTCTTCAAAGGTAGTTACTGTTCAGCCAGTGAGTGAGATGGTCGATGGGGGACGTATAATGCGCATTCCGGAAGAAGCTGGGTATGGAGCTGCAGAACTTTTCGTTGAAGGAAAACCTGGGAAGGCTGCACGAATTCGTTACCCGGATGGTCGAGAACGGGATACAGAAGTTGCTATGGCCTCCAAAGACTAAACATTTTAACGGACTTTCATTCGAAGAATTAAGGTGAATAATTTACTAATCTTTGGGCTTGGCTATACAGGTCGGCGTCTAGCGCAAAGCCTGCAGCGGGAAGGTTGGGATGTATTTGGAACTGTTAGAACAACAGATAAGTTAGAGCAGCTTAAGGCTCAGGGGTTGCATCCAGTTCTCTTTGAAGAGGTTAACGATTTAATTCCAAAGGCAACACACATCCTCTGCAGTATTCCTCCAGGTGAGGAGGGTGATCCTGCTTTAAACTCTTACGCATCTGCCTTCAAAGTTAAGAAGTTTCAATGGGTAGGATATTTCTCAACCACAGGTGTGTACGGTGATTTGAAGGGTGATATGGCAACTGAAGCAACGCCAACAAACCCATCAAATCTTCGTTCGTTGCGCCGGGTTCAAGCTGAACATAACTGGCAACTCCTCGCCCCATCAGCTCATGTTTTTCGCCTCCCAGGCATATATGGTCCGGGCCGAAGTATTCTCGATCGTCTTAAAGGTGGGCAATCTTCTTATACCAAAAAGGTGGGCCATCGGTTTAGTCGTATTCACGTCGATGACATTATTGGTGCTGTTATCGCTTCTATTAAGCAACCGCGCCATGGTAGCACTTATAATATAGTTGACGACATGGCCGCAGAGACTGACGACCTTATTAAGTTCTCGTGCAGTCTGCTTGGTTGTTCACTTCCTGAGGCCGTTCCATTCGCTCAGGCAAATCTCTCGCCTATGGCCAGAAGTTTTTATTCAGATAATCGTACTGTTAGTAATTCTCTAATGAAGTCTGATCTAAATTATACGTTAAAGTATCCGACTTACAGAGAAGGTCTCAAAGCAATTTTTGATAGCTATTCAGCTGGGTGAAGATCACTACTCACATTATCTCTTTCGTCACCTGGCGCTTGATAAGGTAATATAAGTGCTGCGCACACGATAAGCAGAGCTGCCCCAGCGAGAATTACAAGAATTGTTTCAAACCCACCTCCATTTTGCAGCACATATGAAGCAAATGGTAGTACGGCGGCACCTAAACAAAGATTCAGCATAAACTTAATAGATAAGACTTTTGCTCTCCATCGATCTGGAACATACCGTGATAAAACTGCGTCCGTAATGGGAATTTGTCCGAAGACAACCGCCATTGCGATAAAAGCAGTGCCAAATAATATCCAGTTTTGCTGATAAGCCATGAATAAAATTACGGGTGCCTGACAGGCAGCAATTGTGACTAAAACTGGCTTAATAGGCTTTTTATCAATAATTCTTCCAACAGCTACTTGAGCAAAAGCAGCAGTGGCATACACTGCTCCCGCTAAAGCGCCGGTTACAGCAACATCAGTCGATATTCCTAGTAATTTAACCTCAAATAAGCGGGGAATTAAAAAGATTAGAGCACCGAAAACGAAACCGCCTCCAATTGTAACTAAACCAAGGCTTAACATAGCTCTTTGCCAACCTGGCGCGAAACCTACTAGAGCTTTTTCACGTGCTGAGGATGGCGGTGGGACAGCTTTTCCCGATTTAACAAAGAGCCAATAACCAATTCCAATAAGAATGGAGACTACTCCAGGGATTGCGAAAGCGAGCCTCCAGTCATACGCAGCAAGGATAAATCCAGTAATTAGCGGTGCTGCGGCAACTCCAAGATTACCCCAAACCCCATTAACGCCAAGTCTCCATCCAACTTTCCCACCTCCCTGTACCACCATACTGATACCAACTGGATGATAAATTGCTGCAAAAACCCCAATCATTGCCAAACCAATTGCGAGAAGAATTGGTGTGGCAGCAAAGCTGGACACAATAGATGCGCAACCAATTCCAATGAAAAAAACAACAATTAGGTGATTCCGGCCGTATTTATCCGCGGCGTATGCAGCTATCGGAGCGCATGCTCCAAACAGAATTGCTGCAGGCGTTCCATATATGATCATCTCGTCATATTCGAGACCCCAAGACTTGCCTGCATCAAATGCAGCTTTTGCAAAGATTAACATAAAAAGGTGGTCGACGAAGTGACCTAGATTTAGGAAAAGAAATCTCAGTCGTGCCGCGTTCATAAACATAGACTCCGCCGATAATTAAAAACGCATTATCCTAAATCGAATGCTGAATGTAGGGAACTCAAAGATATGTCCGAAAGCTGGTCAGCTGAAACTCTTCTTGCCCAGGCACTTGGGGAAGTTGAGTCTGAATTTGGTGGGGTAGTGCCACCTATTCATGTTTCTGCGACTTACATTCGCTCTCCTGACAACAGCTATCCTGCTGGAGTTGTATATGGCCGTGACGATAATCCCACGGTTCGGGTTCCAGAGCGGGTTTTAGCTCGGATTGAAAATGGAGAAGAGGCGTTATTGTTCGCATCTGGTATGGCTGCAGCTACCGCTGTCTTCGAGTCACTGCCCATTGGAGCTCACATAATTGCGCCACGAATAATGTATTGGGGGTTGCACAAATGGTTATCAGACAGAGCAGCGATTGGACGATTTAGTGTGGACTTTGCAGATTTACACATTCCGGGAGCTCTAGAGAAAGTTTTAAGGCCTCAACAAACAGCGATTGTTTGGATCGAAACACCTTCAAATCCGATGTGGCGTGTCACCGACATAAAGTTACTCGCAGATACCGTTCACGCAGCCGGTGCGGTGCTGGCCGTAGATTCAACAGTAGCGACGCCTATATTGACCCGTCCGCTCGATCTTGGAGCGGATATAGTTATGCATTCAGCTACAAAATATCTTAATGGTCACTCTGATGTCGTTGCGGGCGCTTTGATTTTTAAGCACACTGGGGAGTTATATCATCGGGTCCAATCCTATCGTCATGACGTAGGTCCAATTGTTGGTCATTTTGAGGCTTGGTTGCTATTAAGAGGTTTGCGAACGCTCCATCTCCGTGTTTCCAAAAGCTGTGAAAACGCGTTGTCGATCGCGCGAAGAATGGCGAATCATCAGCGTATAAGTGAAGTGCTTTACCCCGGCCTACCGGAACATCCAGAGTATTTTTTGGCTAGAAAGCAGATGTCTGGATATTTTGGTGGTATGCTTTCTATCAGGATTGAAGGGGGGGCAGATGCTGCCATCTCGGTGGCTGGAAAGGTAAAACTTTGGAAGAGGGCGACCTCTCTTGGGAGCGTGGAAAGCCTTATTGAGCATAGAGCTTCGATAGAAGGACCAACTACTCTTGTGCCAGAGGATCTTCTGCGACTTTCAGTAGGTATTGAAGAAGTAACCGACTTGATCGCTGATTTGGAACAGGCGCTAAAATTACCCTAAAGGGGTTGACATCTGTAAAACCATCCTTCGCAATTGCATTAGATTTTATAAAAAATTGCATTCCGCATCATATTAGTGGAAGCATTTGGGAGGGAAAGTTCAATGCGAGTATCTCGCCTTTTAAAGAGAGTTGCTATTGGGGCTGCTGCGCTTGCGCTTGTTGCTTCACCAGCAACAGCTGCAGATAAAAAAATTAAAATTGGTGTTATTTACGATTACTCAGGCCCGCTAGCTGGAGGTGGCTCAGAACTCCAGGCTTTGGGTGCTAAAACGATGATCGACTACATCAATGAGCAAGGCGGCGTTGAAGGTTATAAGATTGACGCAATTTATGCAGATGCGCAGTCAAAGCCAGATGTAGCCATTAATGAAGCTGTTCGTTTAATCGAGCAGGAAAAAGTAGATATGTTGCTCGGGTTCTATTCTTCGGCGCAATGCGTTCCAGTATCAGCCAAGGTAGATAGTCTTAAGAAATTCATGTGGATTACCACTTGTATTTCTCCAGCAGTTTTAAAAGACCGGGGCTTGAAATACGTTTTCCGTCCGCAGGTGCATGGCGGAATGTTCGGAGAATTATCCGCTGAATTCATAGCTGCGAATGCCAAAGAAAAGCTCGGGATGGATGCTAAGAAAGTTAAAATTGCAATCATCCATGAAGATGGTCCTTATGGATCAGGTGTTGCCGGAGGAAACGAAGCTAAATCTAAAGCTCTCGGTATGAATGTAGTTTTAAAGGAAGGTTATGCAGCAACTGCATCTGACCTTTCTGCTTTGGTTACAAAGTTGAAGCGTGCAAGACCGGATGTAATCCTGCACACTGGGTATAACCCAGACATCACACTCTTTCTTCGACAAGCCAAAGAGCGTGGCTTGAAATTCAAGGCGCTTGTTGGCCATGGAGCAGGATATGGTGTCGTTGATCAACTTTATGATGCACTGGGGACGGATGTAGATCATTTCTTCAACGTGGACCCAGTTTCTATTTGGCTACTGAATCCGGCTTCTCTGAAACCTGGATTAGGTGATGTCACCGCCATGGTAGGTGAGAAATATATGGCTGCTAGGCCGGATACAAAGGTCAAGTCATCTCATGTTGGTATGGCGGCTTCTAATGCTCACGTGTTTTTTTCGGACGTGCTCCCTCGAGCAATCAAGAAATACGGCGGCATTGATTCAGAATCACTTCGCAAGGCTGCTCTTGAAACCGATATCCCTGAAGGAGGCACACTCCTTGGATTTGGTGTTAAGTTCCCAGAGCCAGGCAAGACGGCAATGGATGGTCAAAACCTGCGGGCTTCTCCTGTAGTCATGCAGTATGTCAATCGAGAAGTAAAAATTGCCTGGCCAAAGGCACTGCAAACGATTGACCCTATCCTACCTTTAACTTCTGCTTCGCCTTACTCGAAGTAAGAAGATTAAATTCGGCTAGAGGAGTATACGGTCGTGTTGTCCGTCAAAGGGCTTACGAAGCGCTTCGGTGGCTTCACGGCCGTCAATAATGTCGATTTTCAGGTTGATAAAGGCGAGATCCTAGGCCTGATCGGACCAAACGGGTCAGGGAAGAGCACAATTTTCAATATGCTCTCGGGCGCGTTGTCACCAAATGGGGGATCTGTTGTTCTCAATGAACAGGAGATAGCCGGTGTGCCTCCACATAGAATTTGTGGCATGGGTGTGGGTAGAACTTGGCAGATACCAAGGCCCATTCGCCGGCTTACAATATTTGAGAATGCAATGTTAGCTGGCTACTACGGTGCTTCTGGTGAGATCTCTCGTTCTAGTGCAGAAAAGGCAGCGCACGATGCATTAGAAATGGTGGGGCTACCCACCGCCCGCGATGCTGATGTTGCAACATTAGGCGCTGCGGGCCTCAAAAAATTGGAATTGGCTAAGGCTTTAGCAACGAGGCCGTCTTTACTGCTTTGTGATGAAAGTCTTGGTGGGCTTGACGAGGCCGAGATGGATCAAGCCGCTGACATGTTAAAAAACATTCGAGCGGAACTTGGTATCACAATCATCTGGGTAGAGCACATTATGGGCGTCCTAATGCGAGTTGTTGACCGGGTAATGGTGTTGGACCATGGGGAGAAAATCGCAGAGGGTTTGCCTGCAGATGTAGCTAAGGATCCCAAAGTGATCGAGGTTTATCTTGGATCAGATGAAACTGCGGCCGAAGCTGCAGCGGCAAGGGCGGACTGACGCGATGTTAGAAATTAAGGGCGTCACAGCTGGGTATGGTGACTTCACTGCATTATTTGATGCCAATATAGAAGTGAAAGCTGGTGAAGCAGTAGCCGTTATTGGGCCAAACGGAGCCGGCAAGTCGACGCTGATGCGTGCCATTTCTGGAATGATTCCTCTTAAAAGTGGGGAAGTCGTTATGGAAGGGCAGGATACGCGTTCAATAGCACCGCACAAAATTGTTGAGCTTGGTATCGCTCA
>VMCJ01000015.1 GCA_008081395.1 Rhodospirillales bacterium
TAATCGTAAACTGCCAACCTGCCGGTGAATTCCTGGGTGAAGGCTATTTCGCGGCCGGGGGTGTGCCCGCCGTAGTTAATGAGTTGATGAAAGTTGGCCGCATCCACGAAAATGCAATAACAGTGAACGGCAAAACAATTGGTGAAAATTGTAAAGGCTCAGAAATTCTGGACCAGGAAGTTATCAAAACAATAGACGCCCCAATGAAGGCTCAGTCAGGCTTCCTTGTTATGCGAGGAAATCTTTTTGACAGCGCCATCATGAAAACGTCTGTAATTTCGGAAAGCTTCCGCAAGCGTTTTCTATCACGTCCAGGACACGAAAATATTTTTGAAGGCCGTGCCATCGTGTTTGATGGACCGGAGGACTACCACAAAAATATCAATAACCCTGACCTAAATATTGATGAAAACTGCATTCTTGTAATTCGGGGGACAGGGCCTGTGGGCTATCCTGGATCAGCCGAAGTAGTAAACATGCAACCACCTGATGCTCTCATAAAAGCCGGCATTAAAGAACTTCCTTGTATTGGAGACGGCAGACAAAGCGGCACCTCAGGAAGCCCTTCTATCTTAAATGCCAGTCCAGAAAGTGCCGCCGGTGGTGGTCTTGCACTGCTAAAAATGCATGACATGTTAAGAGTGGATTTGAACGCACGTACCGTTGATATGCTGATTGACGATGCTGAATTAGAGCAAAGAAAAGCAGCCTCTCCACCAGCAATTCCTGAGAATCAAACTCCTTGGCAAGAAATCTACAGGAATGGCGTAGGTCATCTTAGTGAGGGTGGTGTGCTAGAAGCCGCAGTTAAGTATCAGAAAACTTCAAAAGCATCGCCACGGCATTCGCACTGATGCCTAAGATTGTAGCTGCTGAGTCCCATCTCTTTGAGCTGCCCCTCCCAGAGAAAATGGGTGATGCAAAGCATGGATTACATGAACATTTTGAGCTGCCCATAATTCGTTTAACCACAGACAATGGCTTGGAGGGGGTAGGTTATACCTACACTGGCGGTGTTGGAGGGCGCGCTATCCTTGCACACCTCAAACATGACCTAACGCCCATGCTTTTAGGCATGGAAACGCAGGATATCCAAGGCCTGTTTGAGGCAATGTACTGGAAAACTCACTACGTAGGCCGTGGGGGTGCCGCAGGCTTTGCAATCTCTGCTGTGGACATTGCTCTTTGGGACCTGAAAGGAAAAAGCGAAGGGCGCTCCTTAGTCCAATTAGCCGGAGGCAACAGCAAAACAACGCGTGCTTACGCTGGTGGGATAGATTTGAATTTTTCTACCGAGAAACTGCTTTCTAACGTAAAAGGATATCTCGACCGCGGCTTCGAAGCTGTAAAAATCAAAGTAGGCCGTCCTGATTTAGCAGAGGATACAGCTCGCGTTGCTGCCATAAGAACTTTAATCGGACCCGATAGAGCGTTGATGGTGGACGCTAATTACGGCTTTTCCAGAGATGAGGCTAAGGCTGCTTCTGATGCCTTTGCACCCTATGACGTTCTTTGGTTTGAAGAACCAATCGACCCAGAGGACATTGAGGGGTATGCCTGGCTTGCAGAGAAAACTTCAATACCTCTTGCGCAAGGTGAAAATCTCCACTCTGCGAATGAATTTCGCCAAGTGATCAAAAATGCCAACGTTACTTATATCCAACCAGATGCAAGCAATTGTGGAGGCATAAGTGGTTGGCTAGAAGTCGCTCTCATGGCAAAAAAAGCTGGCCTCACTGTATGCAGCCACGGCATGCAAGAACTTCACGTTAGCCTCATGTCTTCGCAAGCACATGCGGGATGGATGGAGGTACACAGCTTCCCTATTGAGGCTTACACGAAACGGCAAATACATCTGGAAAACGGTCTTGCTGTTGCACCAGACGAACCAGGGATTGGCGTGGAATTTATCTGGGAAAAATTAGCCCCATTTGAGGTTCATTAAAACAAAATGAGGCTTCTATAAAACCATCATTTCATGGCCGCTTTGTTTGCAGTGCCAAAAGTTATCCGTGGATTTGAAAGGCAAATCACTTAGGCCTCTGTTGTGGACCGTAAGTTCCAAACTTTGCGACCACGCGCTCAATCTCATCATCTGGAAGAATTGATGGTTTTCCTAGCAACATCGATAAATGAAATTGCTTTGCTAGAGTTTCTACTTCACCTGCAAGCCAAAGCGCCCGTGATAAATTTTTTCCACATGCGATAACGCCGTGATGCCTCAAGATACATGCATGACGGCCTTCCAAAGCTTCAACTGCATATTCTGAAAGCTCTGCTGTCCCAAATGTAGCGTAAGGTGCACAACGAATTGTAGGCCCGCCAGCTGCAGCAATCATGTAATGAACGGCAGGAATATCCAAACCCTTAATTGCGATAGTAGTGGCGTACATCGAATGCGTGTGAACTATCGCTCCAACATCAGAGCGCTCTCTCATAATATCCACATGGAAGCGCCATTCACTAGAAGGCTTCAAACCTTCCTTTGCCTGAAATGATCCATCAAATTTCATAAAAACAATGTCTTCGGGTAATAACTCCTTGTAAGGAATACCTGAAGGAGTGACGAGCAGACCATCTTTCCATCTAGCTGAAACATTGCCGGATGTACCTTGATTAATCCGTAACGAATTCATTTCGAGGCACGTATTAATTACATCCTGGCGCAACAAGCGCTCGGCCTTTGTGATGCGTTTAGGCATAAATTAAACCCACAGACTTGGCATTAAGACATGATAAAAAACACGTAATTCGTTAACAGTCTAGTTACCGACTTTCTGCTAAAGTCTCTCAACGACACTGACTGATGATTGTAAAACCGGAGTTACGTTATGCCCGAGATGAAAGACTGCCGTGGCCTAACGGTTACAATGAGTGGACCGGATGCCTTAGCCGCCCATGAGGAACTCACTAACGCTTACCTGGGGTTTAAGGTGAATACCGGCGATTGCCTGAAAAAAGCGTTAAGCGTTGATGCTGAGGCACCAATGCACCAAGCAATGGCTGGGTACATTTTCCTCTTGATGGCATTAAAACCAATGGTTTCACGAGCCAATGCCGCATCCGAAAAGGCAACTGAATTGGCTGAGCAGCGAGGGAACGCACGCGAAAAACTACACGCGGCTGCTCTCGCAAAATGGTGTGTGGGAGATATAACTGGTGCAGCTGATCGGCTCGAAGCTCTACTGATTGAATGGCCAAAAGATATTCTGGCGATCAAGCTGGCCCATTATTTGCATTTCTACAAAGGAGACGTGGTTGAGCATCGCGATTCGTTGGCTCGAGTAATGCCAGCTTGGAGCCTTGGCATGCCAGGCTATTCAGCCGTGCTTGGCATGCGTGCTTTTGGACTTGAAGAAGCTGGGCACTACGAAGAAGCAGAACGGATTGGGCGGCGCGCAGTTGACTTAGACCCCGAAGACACATGGGCAATCCATTCGGTAGCTCATGTTCTTGAGATGCAAGGACGTCATCAAGAAGGAATTGAATGGATCGATCGTAACGCTGATGAATGGGACGGCAAGATTCATAGTTTTGCCAACCATGTATGGTGGCATAAGGCTCTTTATCACCTTGAACTTGGGCAATATGAGGAAGTGTTATCCCTCTATGACAAACGGTTTTACTCTGAATTATCGGACGATGGTTTAGACATAGCGAATGCCAGTTCAATGTTAATGCGGCTTCGCCTCCACGGGATTGATGTCAGCGATCGTTTCGAACACCTTGCTGACGTGATTATAAAAAATAAGCTGGAAGAAGCGTTATTGCCGTTCAACGACCTCCATTACAGCCTGGCATTAGCTGGTGCTAGTAAACCAGAAGCTAAATTACTTTCAGAACGAATCTGTAAAGAAGACCGGAAAACACACTGGGGGGCAGTTTATCGCGATGTTGGTGCACCTTTGAGCCAAGGCCTTGTTGCTTACGGGAATGGCGACTTCAGGGGTGCAATCGAGGCATTGAACCCAATCCGGTATTCCTGGTCTCGAATCGGGGGCAGTCACGCCCAGAGGGATATTTTCCAGCAGGTCTTAATCGATGCTGCAATGAAAGCCGAAGACTGGGCCTTGGCCAATTCCCTTTTGGCAGAACGGACGGCCCTTCGACCAAATAGCCATGAAACGCATCGACGCGCAGAACAAGTAGCTTCAGCACTATAGGTCTATTAACTGTGCGACTTTTTTCTGCCATCGAATTGCCCTCTGAATACCGAAGCGCCCTTTCAAATCTTCAACAGAATTTTGAAGGTGCAAGATGGGTTCCAGAGAGTAATTTGCACATTACACTTCGCTTTTTCGGTGAAGTTAATGGCGGGCAAGCAGAAGATTTAGCTTATGAACTGCAACGCATAGATATGCCCTCCTTTGAGATAATGGCAAAAGGCACTGGGCAGTTTTCAGGGAGAACAGGCGTTAAGGCTCTCTGGGTAGGGCTAGCGCCTCAGGACTCACTCAAGGGCCTTAACAACATAGTAGAAAGGGCAAGCCGCAAAGCTGGCCTAAAACCTGAGCGCCAAAGCTACCGACCGCATATTACGATTGCACGATTCAACAGTCCTCCAGATCCAGAGAAAGTTCGCAATTTTCTGGAGCGTCACGCAAATTTAAGCCTTAAGCCCTTCAGAATTTCTGGGTTTTCCTTATTTTCTTCAGATTTAAGAAAGTCGGGCGCTTTATATCGACTAGAAGCTGATTTCCCATTCTCAGACGCCGGTCTGGGTGACACACCATTTTTTGGCGCGTGGGATAATAAGCAAGCATAGACTCATGATGGCTTAATTAGAGCCCCCGAGTATCTCTTGAAACTCTGCAAGCTTGTCTTCGCTGAATAGTACGAAAATTACCCGCTCGATCGTGGGCAATCTCTCTAGTTCCATCATGGTTGATGCAATGGCAATGCGTGAAGCACGCTTAAATGGGAATCCATAAGCACCAGTAGAAATCGCTGGAAACGCCAAACTCTTGCAGTGATTTTCTGCTGCAATTCTTAAAGAATTTCGATAACAAGCCGATAAGGATGGGTCATCATCACGGGCTCCCGAATAGACTGGGCCCACAGTGTGTATTACATGGCGTGCAGGAAGGTCATAGCCCCGCGTAATCCTAGCCTCTCCGGTAGGGCAACCACCCAAGTTTCTGCATTCTGCCAAAAGTTTCGGGCCAGCTGCGCGGTGGATTGCACCATCAACGCCACCCCCTCCTAAAAGAGTTACATTTGCCGCGTTAACAATTGCATCTACGTTTAAACGAGTAATGTCACCTACGATGGAAGAAATTCGTCCAACATTACTCACTCAAAAACTGCCCACTCTGGCTTACTCGGCCATATACGAGCTGCACCCGATACAAATGGTTCGCCAGCATCCCTTGCCGCCCTCCATGCATCAAGTCGAACAAGGGCAAGACCTGTTTCACCAACATGTGAGCGCATCTCTCCAGCGTCCTTTCCCAAATACTGAATAACTTCTCCCTCCGCTGGAGCCTCTCCTTCAATCCGAACTGCCATTAAACGACGCTTAACAAGACCCCTATATCGGGTCCGGGCAGTCAACTCTTGCCCGACATAACAACCTTTTTTCCAGTCAACTCCATTCAATTCATCAAATCCGTTTTCCAGCAAGAAGCCTCGATCAACCAAGATATCTGACGAACCTTCTGGCACGCCGAGCGAAAGTCGGTATGCCCTATATGCGTCAGCCGTACCTTCTGAAAAAGGTGCTGCTAATTTAACAGCATCAGGGCCGACAAGACGGGTTCCAAGATCTATCAACCGGGGGTCTATATACGCTGTTGCGCCATCGAAAACCTTCGCTGAACCTGGCTTGTTACCAATTTCAAAAGGGTCTTGACCCCATAGCACAACACATTGCCAATCACTCAACTTTGTAATTTCTGCTTGTGCCCTCAAACGATATACCTTCAAGCGCTTTAGAAGGTCGTCAACACGGGCGGTCTCGCATTCCAACACAAGGCCGTCATCTAATGATGTCAGAAACAAGTCATGTAGGTATTTACCTTGTGGCGTAAGCAAGGCTCCATAACCAGCTCGCTCAGTTGTGACTTTTTCTACATCTTGAGAGAGAAGGCCCTGCAACAGACTGCGTGCATCTGTTCCAGTTACAGCCACAAAGGATCGGTCCTCTCTTAAAGCTGTTGTAACTGTATTTTCCGCCATGCTGCTTGGCCTCCCCATTTTTTCACCCTCGTTGGACATTGGGTCACAAGAAAACCTGGTAAGTATCAATAGAAACTTCTGACAAAAAGTAATCTATTTTGAACAATAATTTAATTGGAATCGCTTAACGACTAACATGTATTTTGTAATTCACTTTATATTTGCAATAAGATGTTCGAACATTTTCACAGCCTGCGCATGTATTGCTAGGGCTGTTTGATAGGTTACTTACATATCCTGCACGACAAAATGGGGTGGCTGAGCTCATGGCGGAATTCCGCGCAATACTGCTTGAAAAACACGGAGAAACTGTTGCGCCAAGCATTCAAACTTTGGATTCAAACCGTTTGCCAGATGGCGACGTTACAATCCGGGTAACATACTCAACGCTGAATTATAAAGATGGCCTGGTACTTAAAGGTCAGGGTGGCTTAGTGCGTAACTATCCCCACATTCCTGGTATTGACCTCATCGGGATAGTTGAAGATCCAGGGACGTCCACATTCAATGAAGGCGATAAAGTCATCTCAACTGGTTGGCGTGTTGGTGAAGTCTGGTGGGGCGGTTATGCCACTATGGCAAAATTAAAATCTGAGTGGTTAGTAAAAGCCCCAGAAGGACTTTCTGAAACACAGTGTATGGCTATTGGCACTGCGGGTTTTACAGCAATGCAGTGCGTTCTTGCGCTAGAATCAAACGGCGTACACCCAAATTCTGGCGAAGTCGTTGTAACTGGTGCAGGGGGAGGAGTGGGTTCAGTCGCCGTTTCAATCCTCGCGGGGCTGGGGTACGAAGTCACTGCCGTCACGGGCCGGCCTCATCTAGAGAAATACTTCAGTGACTTAGGGGCTAAAAACCTCTTAAGCCGAGAAGAAATATATGATCTCGCAAAACGACCACTCCAAACTGAGCGATTTGCTGGAGTAATTGATACTGTTGGTGGGGATATTCTAGCGGGTGTACTACCAGCCATTAAGTACAAAGGTACTGCCGCAATTTGTGGGCTTGCAGGAGGAGCTGGGTTAAAAACCACTGTAATCCCATTCATCTTAAGAGGTATTACCATGGCCGGAATAGATTCCGTGATGGCACCAACTAAAGAGCGGGAGCAAATATGGTCTCGCCTATCCACTGACTTACCGATGAATAAACTAGATGCTGCAACTTCCGTCGTTGGGTTGCAGGATGCTATTGACCTCGCTGATGAAATTCTTGCAGGACAAGTAAAAGGGCGAACTGTTATCGACGTTAATGCATGATCTAGACGTGGTTAGATTGTCTGGTCTTTCGTTTTAAGAAAACGAACATCCGGATATGTCTCTTCTGCGTTTTGAAGACGCCAAGCATTACGTGCAAGAAAAACAGGTTCACTGTCATGGTCTTCCGCGGTCTCTCCTCGATTTTTATCGAGAAAATCCTTAAGTTTGCGTGGATCACTCGAAGCAACCCAGCGAGCTGTATGGAGGCCCGCGGGTTCAAAACGAACAGGAACGTCGTACTCTGCGCGTATTCGATCAGCTAAAACATCAAACTGAAGCTGTCCCACTACACCAACAATCCAATAGGCACCAACATTTGGTCGGAATACACGCGCCACTCCCTCCTCTGCTAACTGCGTTAATGCACGAGTTAAGTGCTTTGCCCTCATTGGATCATCTGGAAGCACGCGCTGCAGGAGCTCAGGCGCGAAATCTGGCACACCAGTAAAACGAACCTCTTCACCTTCCGTGAGGCTATCACCAATCCTGAGCTGACCATGATTCGGAAGACCTACAATGTCTCCCGGCCAAGCATTTTCAGCAATCTCACGATCCTGAGCCAAAAACATCACAGGCGCAGATATCGCCATCATTTTACCTGACCGCACATGACGAAGCTTCATGCCACGTTGAAATTTTCCAGAGGCTAGCCTTACGAACGCAATACGGTCTCGGTGTTTTGGATCCATATTCGCCTGGATTTTAAAAACAAACCCAGACACTTTCTCTTCAGTAGGCTCCACAGACCGTTCCACAGCTGGCTGTGGTCGGGGTGGGGGGGCAAGTTGGGCAACACCATCCAATAGTTCGCGCACCCCAAAGTTATTGATAGCACTTCCAAAATAGATGGGGGTCAAATGTCCCTCTAAATAACTCTCTCGATCAAAAGCAGGACATAACTCTCTTGCCATTTCTGCCCCCTCTCGGAGTTCAGCAACAGCATGGCTTGGAAGCAATTTTTCTAGTGCTGGATCAGAAAGGCCGTCTACGCGAGCCCCTTCCTCCGGAATACCTTCCCGTGACCGTTCAAGAAGGATTAGCCTGTCGCGGTCAAGATCGTAACAGCCCTTAAAATCCCTACCAGACCCAATCGGCCAGGACATTGGAGCTACATCAAGAGCCAATTGTTCTTGAATTTGATCAATAAGCTCGAAAGGTTCCAATGCCTCCCTATCCATCTTATTAACGAACGTGACAATGGGAATGTCACGGAGACGACAAACTTCAAATAGTTTTAAAGTTTGCGGCTCAATACCCTTAGCAGCATCGAGTACCATGATAGCGCTATCAACAGCTGTGAGTGTGCGGTACGTATCCTCGGAAAAGTCTTCGTGGCCTGGAGTATCGAGTAAATTGAATGCCTTTGCATCGTACTCGAAGGACATAACAGATGAGGCAACAGAAATGCCTCTTTCCCTTTCAACTTTCAGCCAATCTGAACGTGCTCGACGTTGCTCACCTCGAGCCTTAACGGCACCAGCCATTTGAATAGCACCACCAAACAAGAGGAGCTTTTCAGTTAAGGTAGTCTTACCCGCATCAGGGTGAGCGATGATGGCAAATGTGCGCCGTCTTGCCGCCTCTGTCTCAAGGACGTTCATAAAAATTCTTCCAAATACGTTTTAAGCTACAGCTAATCTTCGGATGTATAGCAAAATCAGCCCAACCAATCAGAAAAGAAACCTTTGCGCCTCTTTGATTGGTTACTCGAAGCACGTAAACCAGAATCCTACGGTTGGAAAGGGGGTGCTGATAGCAATTTATTAGCAGCCTCCATTATCTAAAAAGCATGAGGGATTTGATTACTCACGAGTTGGCTTGACGGCAACAAAGCGAAGGGTTCCTTTTCGGTTTATAAGCAACAACACGGACTTACGCTTACTAGCAATCGCCTCGGCCACCTTCTCTCGGACATCAAGAGGACTAGAAACTGGATCCTGATTTACCTCAATGATTACGTCACCAGGACGAATATTTTCTTGCGCTGCTGGGCCTTCCTCCTGAACAGCTACAATCAAAGCTCCTTTGATATCTTCTTCAATGCCGTTTTCTGCACGTGCTTCATCATTAAGAGGAGCAATCATCAGTCCAACATTAGGAATTTCCAGTGAGGGGTCTGCCTCTTCAGCAGCTTCTTTCGCTAATGTTTCATCAAGTCTTGCGACTGTTATACGGACTACTTCCTCTGCTTTATCTCGCCAGACAACAACTGGAACCTCAGAGCCAATTTTTGTCTCCGCCACAATTCGGGGCAAACGTCTAACTTTATCGATATCGATACCATTGAATTTAAGAATTATGTCCTGCTCTTTAATACCCCCCAGCATCGCTGGGCCATCTTTCGCTACTGAAGCAACTAATGCCCCGCGCGCTTTATCAAGGCCCAACGTTTTCGCAATTTCATCTGTGACGGTTTGGATATGTACTCCAAGCCACCCTCTCCGGGTTTCACCAAAACGCTGAAGTTGATCAATAATTGGGGCAGCCAGCGATGTAGGCACTGCAAAGCCAATACCTACTGACCCACCAGTCGGGGAATATATTGCAGAATTAACACCGATTACTTCCCCATCCATATTGAGCATAGGGCCACCAGAGTTACCCTTGTTTATGGCGGCATCTGTTTGGAGGTAATCGTCATACGGACCTGAACGAATATCTCTTTGGCGAGCGGAAATGATACCTGCCGAAACCGATCCACCCAGCCCAAATGGATTTCCAATAGCAATCACCCAATCACCGACACGGATTTTCCTGCTATCGCCAATTTTTAAAAAAGCTAGGGGCGTTTCACTTTCTACTTTTAAAACAGCTAGATCTGTCTTTGGGTCACGGCCGAGCACCTTTGCAGGCAATTCAAGATCATCTTGAAATCTGATAACGATCTCATCAGCGCCTGCAATGACATGATTATTCGTCACCACAATACCTGAGGGATCAATTACGAACCCAGAACCAAGTGAACTTGCTTGACGGGGCGGAGAGCCGTTTGGGTTGCGCTCTAAGAACTCTTTAAAAAAATCCTCAAAGGGAGTGCCTGGGGGAACATCCGGGCGATCACCGACAGTTATATTCTGGGTTGTAGAAATGTTTACTACCGCTGGCAAAGATTTTTCAGCGAGATCGGCAAAACTCTCTCCAGGTTGACGCGCAGCAACCGGATTAGTTCCAAACACAAACCCAATAACCACAACGGCAGCGAAAAGATTAGCTATCAGACAGCGCAAGGTTTTTTCCTTTCGCAGAAGTCGGTTAAGCAAAAAATTCCGAACAGACATGGCGATATCTAATAATTGCCGCCATTGCATAAACGTCTCAGACCCGAGCGAACCAGATTATGGTAAGGCCTATGCAGGCTATTAGTAGGGCCCTGTAGCGCAACGCCTCTGCTGGCTCATCAAGGACACGCTCCATCATCTTGCGCATTGCATTTGGGAATAGCCCGTAGAGCATACCCTCTAGCACCAGGGCTAATCCCAAAGCCGTCACAAAATCAACCATTGCCGGACCCCGTCCCTAGCGCTTGGGAGCCCCACGTAGATTTTCAAAGAAGCGGAAGAAATCGCTATCTGGCGATAGAACGAACGTTGTACC
>VMCJ01000053.1 GCA_008081395.1 Rhodospirillales bacterium
CAGAATGGAACGGACAAGCTGAGAAACTTGAAATTACCGAAATGCCCATGACGGCTTTAGCCTATGCTGCCCGCGACCGAGTGGCACTTGATCCAGAGCACTTCATTCAGGCCACAGCAAAATTTGCAGAGACCGATTTACTCTGTTACCGCGCAGCCGCACCAGAAGCTCTCAAAAGACGTCAAAGCTCGAGCTGGGATCCCCTACTTGACTGGTTTACAGATCATTATGGAAAGCACTTCATTATCACAGATGGCATCATGCCAGTTGAGCAGCCCAAAGAAACCACTTCCTGTGTAATTGAAGCTCTTAGATCTCTGGATAATTTCCGTCTTACATCAGCTCACTCAGTAGCCGATCTTACAGGCTCTGTAGTTATAGCTCTTGCAATGACAAATAACGCGATTGACGCGACAGAAGCTTTTCTAGCCGCACACATTGATGACCAGTTTCAGCTACAAGAATGGGGTGAAGACGCAGAGGCTGAACTTCGTCTCAGTTACAGAAAAGCAGAACTTGACGAAATTTATCGTTTTCTAACATTGATTAGCTAAGTGTACCTAAGAAGTGTTCTTCTAGCTCAATGCATTTCCCTTTTGAATCAAATCAACTGTAACAGTGATTTTTAATGCATAAAGCCTTCCAAGAGCGCTTAAACGTCAAATTCAATATCAGCTGCTAAGGAAATTTAGCTATGCGTACCGAAACACCCGTCGAAATTCGTCGTGAAGATTATACCCCCCCTTCCTACGGCATATCTTCGGTTAACTTAGAGTTTGACCTAACTCCAACAGGAACTGAGGTAATCGCAAAATTAAGGTTCCAACCATGGAAAAATGAAAGCGTTGGCCAAAAACTCAGACTTGATGGAGAAGACCTAAATTTGCTTGAGATTGCAGTTGATGATGATCAATTGCCAGAGAGCGACTATATGGTTGATAGCGAAGGTCTCACATTACTATCGCCACCCACTCATGATTTTACACTATCAACAAGGGTAGCAATTTCACCACAAGAGAACACCCGTCTGGAAGGTCTTTATCTATCCAACGGCATTTATTGCACCCAGTGTGAAGCTGAAGGTTTCCGCCGCATTACATATTTTTTAGACCGACCAGATGTTATGGCCTCCTACGAAGTCGAAATACGTGCACCTAAGGCAGAGGCGCCCGTACTTTTATCAAACGGCGATCTAATTGCATCAGGTGATCTATCCGATGGTCGTCATTTTGCACGCTGGCGCGATCCACATAAAAAACCTAGCTACCTTTTTGCTCTAGTAGCTGGAGATCTTGGAAAGACATCTGATACTTTTACAACGAAGTCTGGAAAGCCTGTTGATCTAGCAATTTGGACCGAGCACGATCAAATCGATAAGACCGACTACGCAATGGATGCGTTGAAGCGTTCAATGGCCTGGGAAGAGGAAATTTATGGTCTCGAATATGACCTAAATCAATTTAACATCGTAGCTATTTCAGACTTCAACATGGGAGCAATGGAAAACAAAAGTCTAAATATTTTCAACGCCAAGTACATTTTAGCTAATCCATTAACAGCGACTGATAATGACTACTCTTTCATAGAAAGCGTAGTGGCCCACGAATACTTTCATAATTGGACTGGGAATCGAGTAACCTGCCGTGACTGGTTCCAGCTTTCACTAAAAGAAGGCCTAACGGTCTTCAGAGATCAGCAATTTTCTGCTGACATGAGATCAGAGCCAGTTCAGCGCATTCAGGATGTTCGGCAACTTCGTGCTCGACAATTTCCCGAAGATGCAGGTCCCCTCGCCCACCCAATTCGACCAGATAGCTATATCGAGATTAATAATTTTTATACAGCTACTGTTTATGAGAAGGGGGCAGAGGTCATTCGGATGCTCTCTCACCTAATTGGCTGGGAAGACTTTAGAAAGGGCATAGACCTCTATTTCGAGCGACATGATGGAACGGCAGCTACTTGCGATGACTTCATCGATGCAATGGCCGATGCTAGCGGCAAAAATCTCTCTCTTTTCCGGAGGTGGTATAGTCAATCCGGAACACCAACACTTCATGTGACCAAAAATTTTCAAGATGGAATATTTGAATTAACAATCCATCAGAAAATACCACCAACACCCGGGCAATCTAAAAAAGAGCCTATGGAAATGCCTATTGAAGTTGGGCTGATTGGACCCGATGGAAAAGATATCGTTTCGAAGCTCTTAATTCTCAGCGAAGAAAAACAGAGCTGGACGTTTGAGGGACTAAAGACAACACCAGTAATTTCAATCAATAGATCTTTCACTTCACCTGTTAAAATTGATGATAGGGAAACTGATTCTGACAGAAGTTTTCGAATGGCCCATGACCAAGATGCTTTCAATCGTTGGGAAGCAGGTCAAGCATTCGCACAAGATATATTGATAAAGATGGTCGAAGAATTAGAAGCTAATCGGGCGCCGCAGATACCATCTGACTTCTTAGCTGCCTGGGAGCAGATTCTTAAAGATCCAAACATTGATCCAGCATTTCGAAGCTTGTTAATGACACTTCCCAGCGTGGAAACTGTTGCAGAAGCGATGACTATCGCAAATTTCGATGCAATATTTTCAGCGCGGCAAACACTCAGAAATACCCTGGCTTTGGCCAACTCAAAAAGATTAGAGGTGATCTGGAATGACATGCAGGATTCTGGGGATTTCAATCCCTCAGCTATAGCCGCTGGTAAACGTGCTCTCTCCGGAACAGTTTTAGCATATTTGTCTCGCCTTCCTAATGGAGACAGCCGAGCTCTAGAAGCTACTTCCAATGCAACCAATATGACGGATAAAATTGCAGCTCTAAGCGCGCTAAATGACATGCCAGGCAGAGCTCGAGATATCGCATTGCAGAATTTTCGAGAAGATTATGACGGGCAAACTCATGTATTGGACAAATGGTTTTCGTTGGTTGCGACAGCTCCCATACCATCCGCACTGTCTGACATACGTCAGGCAATGCGCGATCCTACATTTACACTTTCCAACCCAAATAAAGCACGTGCGCTAATTGGAGGCTTTGTTGCAGCCAATCCTACAGAATTTCATAGGGAAGACGGATCTGGGTACGCTTTTCATGCAGAGATGACATTGACACTTGATAAAATTAATCCTCAGACCGCAGCCAGAATGCTCGCACCTCTTGGACGTTGGAGACGGATGGACGAAGGCAGGCAAACAAAAATGCGTGATGCTCTTGAAGAAATTGCATCTACGCAAGGCGTATCCAGGGATGTTTTTGAGATTGCAACGAAAGCGCTAAAAACCTGAAACGGTGCGCTCTGCAAGCAAATTCAACAGAACGCAAAAAATAAAATAAGTAAAGGTGAGTTATCGAAATTTTACTTAACCGTTTAACGGCCCCGATTAACTTCCGGTTTTTGAAACAAAGATTTAAACTGTTTTTATGATAGATCACGTTTCAATTCAGGTTCGAGACATTACTGTGAGCAAAACCTTCTACAAGAAGGTTTTAGCTCCTCTAGGCCTAAAAGAATTTGTAACCAGACCCTCTGCAGTTGGTTTTGGGAAGAGATATCCAGAATTTTGGATAAATCTTCGTCCATTTTCGTCTCAACAAGAACCTGGTTCAGGAAACCATATTTGTCTTAGAGCACAATCTGAAAGTGCAGTTGCTGAATTTCATGTCGCCGCTCTGAACAATGGGGGAATCTGCGATGGCCCACCTGGTGTTCGAAAGGCTGAACTTACACCATACTTCGCAGCATTCATTATTGATCCTGATGGCCACAGAATTGAAGCAGCTACTTTTCCAAAGATAAGAGTTTCCTAGTCTAATGCGTATCGGTGTGGTTTCCGATATCCATTGCAATGCCCCAGCCTTAAAGCGGGCTATAAACCTCATGGGCAACGTTGATGAAATTTTTTGCCTTGGTGATTCAATATTCGAATACCGTTTCTCAAACGAAGTAGTCGAAATCCTAAAAGCCTCAGGCGCACATGTCATTCAAGGAAATCATGAAGAGGCCTTCTTTAGCCCCGCTGGAGTTCGAGCACGAGCGGCACCAGGAATAGATAACAATCTTGCAGACTGGCTCGCAGCTCAACCTCTACGAAAACAATTGAAGTTGGATGGAATAGACTTTCACCTTTGCCATTCAACACCGTGGGAACCGCGTGGTGCGTACATTATCCCAGAACATCCTAAACTGAGTGAGTTTGGGAAGACGAATGCGGATGTAGTCTTATATGGGCACACTCATAGACAAGTTGTGAAGAAAATTAATGGCACACTCGTGGTAAACCCGGGTTCAACCGGCGATGCTCGAGATATGACCAACGGCCGTCGCCTTTCATACGCAATAATAAACACCAATCCTGTCGATGCCCATATCATTGATTTCGATTTGGTCTAATATCTAGCAGAATTGTCTGACTTCCAGGCACTGGCGAAACACTCCACACCCTAAGAACCTGAGAAATGATTGGCTCAATGGAACCTTCAAACCTAACTGCCTCAGAAGCCGCGCGAGCCATCGCAAGTGGAGAACTTACTTCAGAAGCACTTTTACAAAGTTGCCTAGAACAAATTTATAAGCTTGATAAAGAAGTTAAAGCCTTCGCTCATGTTGCTGATGTATCCGCCCTAGAAACAGCACGAAAGTTGGATCAACTTTCTTCTAAAGGGGCTTTGCATGGCATTCCTTTTGCAGCAAAGGACATAATAGATAGCCATGACATGCCAACATCTTATGGCTCTGCAATTTATGCCAATGCCCAGCCTGTGACAGATGCAAGTTGTATTGCACTTGCAAGACGATCTGGCGGTGTACTTCTGGGAAAAACAGTTACAACGGAGTTTGCAAACCTCACTCCTAACGAAACACGCAATCCAATTGATACAAATAGAACCCCCGGGGGGTCATCATCAGGCTCAGCAGCCGCAGTTGCTGCAGGGATGGTTCCAGTAGCGTTTGGGACACAGACAACTCAATCCACAATCCGACCAGCAGCATTTTGTGGGGTTCATGGCTACAACCCCACCACGGGTCATTTTCGAATGTCTGGGGTGAGAGAAGCGGCAGGTACTTTTGATCGTCTTGGATTAATCACTAGAAGTTTGGAAGACATTCAGCTTGTCCGTGACCTGCTTCTACTCAGGCCGGCTAACACTTTTAAAATATCTCCTAAGCCTCCCCGAATTGCATTTTGCCGGTCGCATTTGTGGAACGAAGTAGATGGTTTCTATAGATCAGAAATTGAGACTGCGATTAAGCAATTGCGAATTGCAGGCGCATCTGTAAAGGAAATTGAACTACCCAGCGAATTCAAAAGTCTACCTGAAGCGCATCGGTGGATTTCCTCGTTTGAATTTGCCAGAAATTTTGCATTTGAAATTGATGTGCATTGGGAAAAAATAAGTCCTCAGCTAAGAGAAGGCCGTATAGCAGATGGGCTTAGCTGCACGCCTGAGCGCTACTTTGAGAGTTTAGCGTTCATGCGTAGTGCGATGACAATGATACCTGCCCTATTTGATGAAACAGATGTGATCGTGACCGCTAGCACATTAAGTTCAGCACCAATTGGTATCGAAGCAACAGGATCCGCAGCCATAGGCTCTATTTGGACACCATTACATCTTCCATGCGTGACTTTACCTGTGTTTAAGACTCCAGAAGGTCTTCCCCTTGGGCTACAGGTTTTAGGCCCTCTTCATGGTGACGATAAACTTTTACCAAACGCAGCGTGGATCGAGCATTCGCTATAAACTTAAGTCATGGCCTTTCGATTCGTTCACACTGCAGACATTCACCTAGACTCTCCACTTAAAAGTCTAGCTCTTCGAAATCAAACTCTCGCCGAAGAGGTGGAAACAGCAACTCGATCAACATTTCGAAAAATTGTTAATCTTTGTCTTGATGAAGATATCGATGCTCTTTTGATCGCAGGCGATCTTTATGATGGAGAGCAGACCTCAATTAAAACTGCGAGTTTTCTGTCAGGAGAGCTCAGACGACTATCAGAAGCAGGCGTGTATGTTTGTATTATACGAGGAAATCATGACGCTCGAGCAAAAATAACAGACAAACTAGACTTACCTGAAAAAGTGAAAAATTTTGGAGCAAGAGCTGCTGAAACGCTAGTAATTGAGAACCAAAATGGACCAAAAATTGCTATCAATGGCCTAAGTTTTCCCAACCGGCATGTCCCCGAAAATTTACTAAGAAAATATCCAAGCCCCACAAATGATGCAGTTAATATTGGGATGCTGCATACAAGTCTGGCGGGCGCAGATGGGCATGATGTTTATGCCCCCTGCTCTGTTCAAGAACTGATCGATCATGGTTACGATTATTGGGCTCTTGGTCATATCCACAAGCGCCAAGTGCATTCCGAGAAACCCTTTGTTGTGATGCCAGGCATCCCACAGGGCAGGCACATTAATGAATCTGGCCCCAAATCTGTAACACTCATTACTGTTGGTGACGATAGGTCTTTAACTGTTGAAGAGCGGTTTCTCGCTACTACTGCATTTATGCCAATTCATATCACTGTCTCAGGAAGTTGGAGTGATGCCCGTGTAGCAGCTGAAAGTGCTCTCAAAAATGCTGCGGAAAAATGTTATTCGGAGCGCCTAATTACCCGGCTTTACATCGAAGCAAACGACAACCTTTCATGGCAACTTCGACGCGACGGTGACCTTTTTCTGGAGGAATTGAATTCAGCTTCTGGCAGTGTTGCTTGGATTGAGAAAATTGATATCTCCAAAAGCACCTCAACTCCATCGGGTCCAATTTCTAGAATAGCCGAACTGATGCGGCAGAAAAATGCGGAGATTGCTCTGAAGGCAGAGGCAATCAACATGCTTAATGACCTTGTAAGGGTACTACCCCCTCAAGCAAGAGACGCCCTCGGAGATTCAGAAACGGAACAAATGAAACTAGCTGAGGAGTTAGCTTCCGACGGCATTACAGACGCTCTAGCGCGCCTCTCCGCCATAGATGAGGAAAGGCAATGAGGGTTGAACGGCTTAATCTTGTCCGTTTTGGAAAGTTCACCGATTACAAACTGGAATTTCCAAGTCCCAAAAACGAGGGATCAGACGTTCATCTTATATACGGCCCAAATGAAGCAGGAAAATCCACTCTATTTGCTGCAATCTTAGATTTGATGTTTGGGATACCAGACCGAAGTCCGTACGGGTTTATGCATGATTATTCTGTAATGAGGATAGAAGGAGGTTTCCTTCATAAAAAGGACAAAATAGAACTGGCCAGGGTCAAACGTAGACATGCCGATCTAGTCGGTATTGACGATAGGCCACTGAACCATGATCCATTAATAGGGATGCTAGGGGGACTTGATCGCGCAGGGTATCGTGCGATGTTTTCACTTGATGAAACGTCTTTAGAGGCGGGTGGTAGAGAATTACTCCAGGCCAACGGTGACTTTGGACGCATTCTCTTTTCAGCCAGCTCTGGTTTGTCAGACCTGAGCCATCGCCTGAAACAAATGGATGCTGAAGCAGATGCCTTCTACCGTAGGAGTGGGCGACAAAATAGACTGCGCACTCTAATAGAAACACTTGATGCCCTAAAAAAAGACCAAGAAACTCATGATGTTAATGCCACCAATTTCGACCGTCTAATAGAGACGCGCGAAATTGCTAAAATTTCCAGACAAGAAGCTGAGGAAGAGGAAAAAACTGCACGAGAAAAACAGGCCATTCTTAAGCGTAGGCTAACTGCGTGCTCAAAATTACAAGACTACAGAACTGCTATAGCTGCTGTGGACCGTTTACGCGATTTGCCCGAGCCACCTCTGGACGCAAGAACACAACTCGAATTATTACGCGACAATGAAAGCACCCTAAAAACTCGACATACAGAAACTGAACGACGTATAGCAGCCCAAAAAGAGAAACTGGCCGCAATCGAAATTAATGCAACCATAGTTGCGGCTAGTCATCAAATTGAGACAATAACAGATCTTGCCAGCCGCTACAGAACAGCAACTCAAGATATCCCAAAGCGTCAGCGCTCACTGGACGAGACAGTAGCTGAAATTAGCGCTCGGACACGAAAATTATCTAACGGAAAAGAAGCGAAGCCCCACTCTCTCTTCCTCGAAATTGAGCAAACGGCAAAAATACTGGAGCTCACAAGAGATTGGCCCGTACTCTGCGAAAGAGTGAAACAAGCGCAGTCAGAGGTAACCCGTGCAGAAGCAACCAACCAAGATTGTCCATTATCTGACGCCGAGTATGCAAGACTAAAAACTATCCTCTATTCCATTAGATCGACTGAACTACTTAATCGCTATCAACAAGCTCTAAATGAAGAGAGAGTTCTTGAAATAGAAGTTATCTCTGCTTTCGACCGCCTAGCCCCATGGGAAGGAAATGGAGAAGACCTCAAATCATTAAAGCTACCTGCAAGAAGTATTCTCGAGACTTGGAAAAATGATCTTGTTTCGCTGAGGCTGAGAAAAGCAAATATTCAAGATCTGATGGACTCAGCGCGTTCGAGGTATGCCGTCGCAAAGGCCAACCTGGACGCCAATAGAGATTTAACGGCAATTTCAGATCAGAACGCTTTAGCTGAATTAAAATTTAGGCGTGATGAAGCCTGGGGACATCACCGGGATACATTAACAGCAGAAACAGCTGATATATTCGCTACGGAAATGCTCGCATTTGATGAAGCAATTGATACTAAGATAGCAAACACGTCTAAACTAGCGGACCTAGATCTTGCTAAGAAGGTTGCTGCAGAAGAAAACGCCAAGGTAACCGACCTACAAGTGTCTCTTAAGGAGTGCCAAAATAACATCAGCGAGATAATTACTACGCTAGCAGATGTATCAGAAAAACTAGGTTTAGACCGCAACACAGCCCCTGAGACCCTAATCCAGTGGACAGAGAACCGGGAAGAGGCTCTAGCCATAAACCGGAAAAAAAACGAGGCCTTATCGCTGCGTGTAGCAGCAGAACGCGAAATAAAAAACAACGTTCAAACACTCTCAAAAATTCTTAATGTTGAAGAAGACTTAGCTACTCTTGTAGATGTTGCTGACACTCGACTGCGCGAAGCCGAAATTGCTCGCGAGGGTCGAGACGTACTCCGCACCCGAAAGACTTTGCTACTTAAAGCAGAGGAAGATTTAGAAGTTTGGACTACCAGATGGGCAGAAGCACTGGGCAGTTCATGGATTAGCAGTTTTTCTAAAGCACCTCAGTTAATTCCAGACGCATTATCAGAACTACGCGAGTTAGAAAATTTAATTGCAAAACAGGAAGATCTTGAAACACGCATCCGTCACATGACCGATGACAAAGACGCCTTCGTTGCGAAAGTGCGAGGAATTTTAAACGATCTAAATCTAACCATTGATCAAAGTGATCCTGAAATTGGATATGAGCTCTTAAAAGCACGCCTCATTGAAGAACAAAAATCGGCGGATCAATTTGAAACCTTGGAAAACTCTCTAGCATCCGAATTTGACACTGCTTCTGAGATCCAAAAAGAGATTGAAGAGCACAATGTCGTCAAGGAACAATTTCTCAAATCTCTTGGTGTTAAAAGCTTGTCTGATGCCAACCAGGTTCTGGAAGAAATCACTCAAGTCAAAAAATCAGCAGAAACTGCGGCTAATCTCGAGCGTGAAATACTGCAGGCAGCAGGTACTGAAAATCCTGATGAAGCACTGGAACTACTGCAAAGTTTAGATAGTTCATCTCTTGAGGCAGAAATTGCGACGCTTGATTCAAAAATCACAGCTCTTGCCGAGGCCACACGAGAGCGACATGCCGACCTGCGCGAAGCACAAAATGCACTAGACGCAATCGGTGGTGATAGCGTCGCCGCGGCCCTACAAACGAGAAAACAGACTGTTCTGGAAGAAATTATAGATGGGACCAAAAAAGCTCTTCGCCTCCGTCTAGGAGCACTTGCTGCGAAAACAGCTATCGAATCATTCCGGTCTGAACAGCAAAGCGACATGCTCAAAGTTGCTTCAGAAGCTTTCGAAAAAATTACCTGTGGTGCTTATAAAGGCCTTCGTACACAGTCAGGCAGTAAGGGAGAGGAGTTAATCGCAATCGACGCTAATGGTGCGTCACGCATAGAAGATGGGCAAATGTCTGCGGGAACGCGCGCGCAATTATACCTAGCGCTCAGAGTTGCGGGATTTCATACATTTGCCGACGAAACTCCCCCACCACCTTTTATAGCAGATGACATTTTTGAAACCTTTGATGACAACCGGGCAAGAGAAGCTTTTGATCTTTTAGCTGGAATGGGGAAACGTGGACAGGTCCTCTATCTCACTCATCATCAACATCTTCTCGATATCGCAACCGAAGCAGTACCTGGCGTAAATATTATCAGGCTTTAAATTTTCATAGCTTGCCGCCAAGCATTTACTACTTCCGCCGACTGTTCCTGCTGAACCCAATGACCAGCCTGATCAATAAGGTAGGTTCCACGCCAATCCTCAGAGGCACGAGCCTCCATGTCTTCAAGCGCACCAGGGGTCTGCCGAACGCCCCAATCTTGGGCCCCAGCTATAAAAGTCATTGGTGCCTTTATCTGTGTTCCAGCTGCAAGCCCAAGCTCTCGCACATATTCCGAAACAAAACGACAGCGATACCAATTTAAAGCACCCTGAAAACCAGTTCGAGCATACTCTGCTGAATAAACATTTAGAGCCTTATCACTCATCCAACCATCTTCTGAAGCGGACGATGCAGGAAGGACTGCCTGAGGCATCGTGTGATC
>VMCJ01000164.1 GCA_008081395.1 Rhodospirillales bacterium
ATAAGGAAATTAGACCTGTTACGTTAGTCTATTTAATCTTCTCAATCCGCGCCAAAATGACCAAGGTAGTAAGATTAATTAAGTCTTTTTGAGCACCTCTATTTAAAGCCATCCAGAAAGCTCCCGAGTAGCCATTTCTGCGATAAAACGAGCATGGTCTTCATTGTCGTTTAAGCATGGGATATAGGAGAAATTCTCACCTCCAGCGGTATGAAATTCGTGTGCTAGTTCTATCGCCAACTCATCTAAAGTTTCAACGCAATCAGCAACGAACCCAGGCGATATCACTGCAATGTTTTTAATTCCCTTTGCAGGCAACGATTTAACTGTTTCATCTGCATAAGGCTGAAGCCACTCCTTTGGCCCAAAGCGAGATTGGAACACCATTAGTAGTTTATCCTTATCCCAACCTAACCGTTCACGAAGCATCCTAGCTGTCTTAGCGCAATGACAGTGATAGGGGTCACCCTTTTTAAAATACTCAACTGGTAAACCATGGAATGAAGCAACCAGTACATCTGGTGTCCAATCGAGGCTTTTATAATGATTTTCGATGGATTCAGCTAAAAGATTGATATGATTTATATCGTCATACCAAGGAGGTACCGTTCTAACGGATGGTTGCCAGCGCTCACGCATTAGTTGTCTGAAGGCTTGATCGCATGCGGTACCAACTGTTGCCGCGCTGTACTGAGGATAAAGAGGCAGAAGTAAAAGCCTATCGCACCCCGCTTTTATCATCTCCTCTATAACGCTCGAGGTGGATGGGTCTCCATATCGCATTGCATACTGAACCATGACATTGGGGTTGTCTGATTGGAGTAAAGCAGCGACCTTTTCGGTGAGATCCCGAGTGGTGGTCCGCAAAGGAGATTCATCTTTTTCTTTATTCCATATACGGGCATAAGCGGCTCCTGATTTTTTGGGCCGTATATTCAGGATTATTCCCTGCAAAATTGGCTGCCAAAGCGCTGGCGATAATTCAATAATCCGCCGATCAGATAGGAATTCGGAAAGATAACGACGCATTGACCAATAGTCGGTTCCATTTGGAGTGCCGAGATTTAAGAGAAGCACCCCAATTTTTGGGCTTGGCAATGGCGGATGATTTTCAGGGAACAATATTGGAGCATGCATGTTTAGTCTCTAAAATTTTGTGCTCTTGCTACAAAGCTTGAGCTCATAAAGGTGAGAAGGGGCAGTTTATTTTTTGAACTCTCGATTTCTTTTTAATTTAGAACGCACTACGAGAAAAAACACATATAGCTTTTCAAGGACTGGAAGGACGAGACGCGAGCCAAGTAAGTTTGCAGGAGCTTTAAAGCTTGGAATCTCACGCCATAGAGCAATGAACGCAGCGGCACCTTCGTGAACTTCGCCTTTCTGATCAATCACGTGGAAGCGTGTTAGGAGAGTAGAGCGGTCCAAGCCTGGGGGGAGGCTGACGTCTTCACATGAATTAACATCAACCCATTCTATCTGTTCTGCACCTGATCTGCGCTGATAAAAATCAATCTCACGTGAACAAACTGGGCAATCGCCATCAAAGAACACCTTTGGATTTCTCATGTTAATGGCGACCTTTGGGTAAATGAGAAAAATAATTGGTGTAAACTACAATCGCGAGAAACTCGGTCCCTCTGAACTATCGTTTTTTGAATGTCTAAGCTCGTAAGAGGTTAGCCGCAAAAATTCTTAGGACAGAACCTTACTTAAGAATACGAAGTTAGCTTTCGTATGGATCACACATAAGTTCTTCGGTGAAGTTTAGCTGCTGCGTGCAATCGATAATATGAAAGTAACCAGCAATTAAATCAGTTTGGAGGGGCGGTCCTTTTTAAAAAGCTCACTACTGAATCAGCAAATATGTCATTTCTATCACCAGCAACCATGTGCGCTGCATCTTTCACATTTACATACTCTGCGTGAGGACATTGTTGTAAAAATGCCTGAGCTCCAGCCTCACTTAGTACATCGGAAAGTCCCCCGCGCACGAGTAACGTCGGTAAACTAAGGTGATCGGCAGCATTCGATAATTGCTGCCTGTATGGATTGACACTAGAAGCAGCAGCTCTTGTTTGGCGTCTCTTAGGATCCCAATGCCATACATATTTCCCATTTTCAGATATGCGGACGTTCTTTGCGAGCCCATCCAGGGTTCGAGGACGTTTTCTATGCGGTTGATAATTAGAAATTGCTTCAGCAACCTCTTCCAAACTCTCAAAACCGTCAGGTTTTTGATCCATAAAAGCTTGTATTTTAGCTACACCCTCTGGCTCAACCTGTGGAGCGATGTCCACTAGTACAAGCGCAGCGGCATTAACATGCCCAAATCCTGTTGCAAGAAGACTTGTCCCGCCGCCCATTGATGCTCCAACGAGTGCTGGTTTTTCGGCTCCTTCTGAAGCAATGAGAGCGGTCAAGTCTTCAACCATCTTGTCCCCAGAATAATCTTCGGCATTAGAGGCCCATGCAGAGTCTCCATGGCCGCGGGCATCAAAAGCGATTGCTCGGTAACCAGCTTCGGCTAGAGTTTCTCCAGCTCCTTTCCACGCATGACGTGTCTGGCCCCCTCCGTGCAAGAGAAAGACATGACGACCTGTTTTAGGGCCCCAGGCATCACCTGCAATTTCAAGTCCATCAGCACCCTTCCAGATATGCATTGGTTCTGGGGTGCCAGGCAGGCGTTTGCCAGCGCTCATGAAGTACATCCATTATTTTTGCTGAGATAAAAATGTGTGCCACAGATTGTGACGCTGTCTTTTGTTATGGGCAACCCAACCTTCGATGCGGCCTTCAGAATATAGTCTATGTCGCTAACTTCGATGTTAATCCCGACCAAACCGTCACCTCTATCATCTATTGGAGGCACAAATTCTAAAAGAGCGTTGTCCAGTTCAATGCCGAACCCTTTGGCAGTTTGGACAATCTCTCGGTCTAAAGTTTGTCCCCATTGTTGAGCTAATCCACATGGATTGCTTGTTTGCAAAATTGCGCCTTTCATCGCGATTACGGGGGCTGTGCTAATTGCTTCTTCCCATGTTGGTCCAGCAGGATGCCATGGCCCATCTATTATGTCGCCGTCTTGCCAGTCGACTTCTAACATGCATCCACCCGTGTCCTTTGGGTGAAGTTGAGTTCCAATAAAATTTCCATAATCCATCGCGTTAGCAATTCGAATGCCTAGCTTTGAATATAAGTCTCGGCGACGACTGGTGTCATCGCATTGAAGGATAACGATATACCCACCGTCCCCATGACGTCTTTCAAGATAGCGGGCTGCTGCTGTGCTAGGCTCAATTGGTGCGACTATCTCAAGAAAATTTCGACCAATTGGAGTTAAAACATTCTCTAGGCCATACTTAGCTACAACGGGGTCACGGTAACATTCTTGTAACCCCAGAACCTCATTGAGTTCCGTTACAATTGGATTGAGGTTTTTTGCAACAAGACAAATTTGGCGTAGCCTCAGCATTAGTGATTAGCGACCTTTAAAGATGGGCTTGCGCTTTTCAACAAATGCTTTTGCTGCTTCAAGATGGTCTTCAGTCATCCCACAGCGGGCATGATGAATAGCTTCAAGATCGAGGAGACTTCCTAGGTCGCCAGTTTCAGCAGCATTGAGGTTCCGCTTCATGTGGGCCAATGCAATACGAGGACCAGCTGCCAGTTGAGCTGCAAATTGTTGCGTTTCCTCGGCGAGAGCATCAGCTTCAAAAATGCGATTCAATATCCCCAACCTCATTGCCTCTTCGGAATCAACAGAGGGCGAGCTCAAGTAGAGTTCTTTAGCTTTTGCAGGGCCAACTAAGCGGGTGAGGAACCATGATCCACCAAAATCACCAGACAAACCGACCCGCGCAAACGCTGTGATAATTCGGGCAGATGGGTCTGCAAACCGCATATCGCAAGCTAAGGCAAGCGATAAACCAGCGCCAGCTGCTGGTCCTCTGAGCATTGCAATGGTTGGCTTAGGAATATCGTGAAGAAGCCGTGATACTTCCATTTTACGACGGAGAGGCTCTAAACGTCCTTCCATAGTGTCCGCTCGCTCGGACCCTTTGGACATATTTTTTACATCTCCTCCGGCACAAAACCCACGCCCAGCTCCTGTAAGAATTATTGAGCCGATATCGTTATCTACAGCTGCTTCACTTACCCGATTAAATAATGCCTGCAGCATGTCTCCAGTCACCGCATTTAGTGCATCTGGCCGATTTAGAGTAATGGTTAAAACACCTTCCTCGACGACGCCTTTCAAATTGCCATCTGCATCGGACCAGTCTTGCATACTGAAAACTCCCTTTGTTCAATCTTTAAGCTAAACAGGCGTTTTTGTTTGCGCCAGAGGTATAGCAAAAGATCATCCCCATTTTATGTGTTGATTTTGTTAAATTCGTTTGTGGCATACTGTCGGCATTCAAAATATTGAATCTTCGAAAGGCCAAAGAATTTATGACCAAAGTTGATCGTCTTCGCGAACTAATTTCGGCGGCCAATCGTATCGTAATTTTTACAGGTGCAGGTGTTTCAACAGAGTCTGGAATTCCAGATTTTCGCTCGCCAGGAGGGGTGTGGGATCGATACAAGCCAATCTACTTTGATGACTTTATGTCTAGCCGCGAGTCACGGCGGGAAACATGGCGAAGAAAAATTGAAACAGATAAAACCATAACTGTTGCTAAGCCTAACAGAGGTCATAAAGCGATTGCTTCCTTGATTTCGCGGGGTAAAGCTAGTGCTGTTATCACCCAAAATATTGACGGGTTACATCAAATATCTGGAGTGCCTGACGAAAAGGTAATCGAACTCCATGGTAATTCCACTTATTGTTCTTGCCTCGACTGTGGCTGCCGAATTGCTCTGCAAAATGTACTAGAGCCCTTTAGAAGGGATGAAACACTTCCAGAATGCCCTGCATGCGGAAGCGAGTATGTAAAAACAGCAACAATTTCTTTTGGACAGCCTATGCCAGAAGAACAAATGCGTAGGGCGCAAGAGGTGACCCTGGCAGCTGATTTATTCATCGCTATTGGATCTTCGTTAGTTGTGTATCCAGCGGCAGGCTTTCCATTAATGGCTAAGCAGAATGGCGCCAAACTAACTATCTTAAATCGTGAGGCTACTGAGTTAGACCAATATGCTGACTTAGTTCTGAATGCAGAAATTGGTCCTACTCTGAGCGCCGCAGTGGGCCTTAATTAGTTTGAAAAAACACTTTGAAACGATGTTCCCCAGCTTGTATTTGAAAATGAGTATTAATTTTATCGGCTACCGCCATCCACTCGTATTATCGAAGCTGTTGTAAAGCTGGCGTGTTCAGAAGCAAGATAAAGAGCGGCACCTACTATTTCTTCCGGATTTCCTGCACGTTTCAGAGCGATAAGGTCATCAGCTCGCTTGGAAAAGGCTTTCATATCCCATGCTTTTGAAACGTCTGTGAGAAATGGGCCTGGCATAATGCAGTTTACGCGCACCTTTGGACCCAGAGCCTCCGCCATTGCCTCAGTCATGGCGTTCATGCCGGCCTTTGCTGCTGCATAAGTAATAAAGTGAGCGCGAGGCCTAATTGCAGCGAAGCTAGAAATATTAATTATCGCCCCCCCACAGCCGGCAGCCATCCGTTCTCCAATAACAGAAGATAATCGAAAAGGGCCTTTTAAGTTTAAGTCTAGGACGGTGTCATAGAGCCTCTCACTAATATCAGAGAGCTTATTATAAACAGGGCTCTTCCCTGCATTATTTACAAGGATATCTATTTTGGAGAATTGTCCATACGCCTCGTCAATTAGACGGTCACACTCTTCCCAATGACCGATATGCGCTGCAATTGGCAGCGCTTTGCGCCCCATAGCTTCTATTTCATTAGCTAAGACCTCGCAGTTTTGTATCTTGCGGCTGGCGACAATGATATCAGCGCCAGCAGCAGCATAGGCGAGTGCAATTTCTCGACCTAAACCCCGGCTGCCGCCTGTAATGAGAGCTGTTTTACCTGTGAGATCTATAATGTGGCGCTGATCCATAACACGTCTCCCATAAACTGTTCGGATTTGTTACTTCAAATCCATTAGAAGTGGCTTGTTGATTGAATGAAAATCAAAAATTATTTCGACAATGCAAAGCTACAAATTTTGTAAAACCTTACCTCAAATCATTTGGCTGTTAAGCTTTGAACTGGACATGTACTAGTCTGTCCATACACTTATTGTTTTATCGATATCTTTGGATGCTGAACTAATGCCCAAGACACTTTTTCAAAAAATTTGGGACGCTCACACTATCGTTGAGAGAGATGATGGCCAGACCCTTCTTGCGATCGATTGGCATTTTTGCCACGAGGGGTCATTTCATGGATTTAATTATCTTAAGCAAAATAAAATGTCGGTTCGTCGCCCCGAACGCACAATGGGTATGGCCGATCACTATGTGCCAACAACATCGCGATCGCTCGATACAATCACCAATCCGGAAATCCAATCTGTTGTTGCGCAATTTTACGAGAACACCGATCAATTTGGCATAAGGATGCTGGGTATTGAGGATGACAGTCACGGGATAGTGCACGTTGTCGGACCAGAACAGGGGCTATCTCAGCCAGGCCTTATAATTGTATGCGGAGACAGTCATACATCGACACATGGTGCTATGGGCGCGATTGCTTTTGGAATAGGTGCGTCTGAAGTCGCACACGTTTTTGCGACCCAAACCTTATGGCAAGCAAAGCCAGAGACATTGCGTGTAGAGGTCGATGGAGCTCTTGGAGATGGCGTAGATGGTAAGGATGTTATCCTGGCTATTATTGCTGAAATAGGAGCTGCGGGTGGTGCTGGTGCAGCTATCGAATATACTGGTTCAGCAATACGCGGCCTCTCTATGGAGGGGCGAATGACTGTATGTAACATGTCTATTGAGGCCGGTGCTCGCTGTGGAATGGTGGCGCCGGATGAAAAAACCTTTGCTTATCTGAGAGGCCGGCCTGGGGCGCCATCTGAAGAAACGTGGCCAATGGCTGAAACTTTCTGGCGAAATCTAAAAACTGAAGATGGAGCAGTTTTTGATCGTGAGGTAACCTTGAGCGCCATCGATATAGAACCAATGGTTACTTGGGGCACAAGCCCAGAAGAAGGCATTGGTGTAACCGCTCAAGTTCCAAATCCTGCAGACCAATCTGATGCAGATAAAAATGCTCAATTTCAATCTTCGTTGGACTACATGGGACTGACCGCGGGGATGGCTGTTACTGATATTCCAATTGACCGAGCATTTATCGGCTCTTGTACCAATGGCCGAATTGAAGACCTCCGAGCTGCTGCCGCAGTTGCTAAAGGAAGAAAAGCAAAAGTGCCCGCAATTGTTGCTCCTGGCTCTATGCCGGTAAAACGGCAGGCAGAGTCAGAAGGCCTAGACCGCATATTTTTAGAAGCTGGATTTGAATGGAGGGAGTCTGGCTGCTCCATGTGTGTGGGCATAAATGGAGATCTAGCTAATAATGGTGAACACGTGGCATCCACTTCAAATCGCAATTTCCGTGGTCGTCAGGGTCAAGGGGCAAGAACTCATCTAATGAGCCCTGCGAGTGCAGCAGCAGCTGCAATTCTTGGTCGAGTGGGCGATGTGCGTGAATTTCAGTTAGGTGATCTTTGAATGGACTTCAATTTTTCAGTTGAGCATAACTCACTTAGAGAGACTGTACGCCGACACATGGAGGAAGAAGCTGCTCCATTCGTCCGGCAGTCTGATGAAAGTGAGACGTTTCCTAAACAATTATTTAGACGTTGGGGTGAGCTTGGCATGCTTGCCGCGCGCTATCCTGAATCGGATGGTGGAGTTGGAATGGATAAAGTATCCGACTGCATAATTCGAGAAGAGATTGCTCGTGTAAGCCAAGCATATTGTGCCGCTTTTTCAGCTCATAGCCATTTGGGGATGTGGCCTATCTGGAAAGTAGGTACATCGCTTCAGAAAGAACAGTATTTCGATCCTGCTGCTGCAGGGGAAAAGGTGGCTTGCTTTGGTTTGTCAGAGCCTGATGGGGGGTCTGATATACGCGCGATGAAAACAAGAGCAAACAAGGTCGATGGCGGATGGAAAATCACGGGATCGAAACTTTACATTACTAATTCCCCGATAGCTGATTTTATGACTCTAGCGGCGCGAACTAAGCCAGATCTTTCAGCAGATGCTGTGAGCCTTTTTATTGTTGATTTACCTACACAGGGTTTAACTATTGATAGTCTCAAGAAAGAGGGACTGAGAGGGTCGGAAACAGGACTTCTACATATTGATGATTTGTTCGTTCCTGATAGCCACCTTCTTGGTGAAAAAGAAGGAACCTATCCAGTCATTCTTGAGAGCTTAAGCGAAAATCGTGTTGGAGTATCTGCTTCTGTGCTTGGCCTCGCTCGAGGTGCATATGAAGAGGCCTTGCAGTTTGCTAAAGCACGTATAGTTCGAGGAAAGCCAATTATAGATTATCAAGCGGTAGCTCATCGTTTAGCAGATATGGCGACAGACATCGAAGCGTCTAGATGGATGGTTTATTGGGGCGCTTGGAAAGTAGATCAGGGAACACTCACTGATGCGGAAGCATCCAAAATTAAGTTGGTGGCCAGTGAAGCAGCGCTGCGTGTCACGGAGAATGCTATTCGTATTATGGGTGGGGCTGGGATTATGCGAGACCATAAAGTAGGAATGCATCACCGAGATGCGCTGGTGTATGTTATTGGTGAAGGAACTAGCGATATACAGCGAAATATTATTGCCCGGGCGCTAAAAAAGGGTGAAGTAAACGATTAGTTTTAGGTTTCAACCACCAAAGAAAATGGAAATTTGTGATAATGAATAAGCCGCGTAACCCAAGTTTAATAGCAGCACCTAGCGGCCCCTTCTGCCATACATCTGAGGTGCCGGCAGGCTCCCGTTTACTATACATATCTGGGCAGGTTGGACTGTTGCCATCTGGGGAAATTCCGGTTGGAATAGAAGCTCAGGCGTCGGCAACTTGGGATAACATCGAGGCATGTTTGGCTGATGCAGATATGTCGGTGGATGACCTTGTCAAAATTACTACATTTATCGTCAAGCCTGAAGACCTAAGGGTAGCCGGTAAGGAGCGCACAAAGAGATTGGGAAATTCACGTCCAACATCCAGTACAATAGTTGTAGCTGCTCTGGTCGATCCAAGTTTATTAATTGAAATCGAAGCAGTAGCAGCGGCTAAAGTCTAAAGTTTTGTTAACAATCAGTGCTGATTTGAGAGAGTTGGGGGAGTGAAATCTTGGCAGTTGTTACTCCCTTGCCGGACCCTGAAAAAAAACTCGCCCCCGGACTTTATATTGTCTCTACTCCGATTGGTAATTCTCGCGACATCACTCTGCGTGCATTGGATGTTTTATCCAGCGTAACAGCGATAGCCGCAGAGGACACCCGAGTGGCACGACGATTGCTGGATATACACGGGATTAAGCCGCCCAAGCTAATACGTCATGACGAACATGGGGCAGAGCGGTCACGGCCTGAAATTATGGCTCGGCTTCAAGCAGGAGAGGCTATCGCCCTTGCAACAGATGCGGGAACACCTCTTGTGTCAGATCCAGGCTATCGTCTAGTTGTTGGAGCGCTTGCGGCTGGCCATAAAGTAATACCTTTACCAGGACCTTCAGCAGCTTTAGCTGCACTCACACTCGCGGGTTTGCCTTCCGATAAGTTTTTATTCGCCGGGTTCTTGCCACCAAAAACGGGGCAGAGGATTAGAGCATTAAATGAGCTGACGGATGTTAAAGCGACCTTGATTTTTTTTGAGGGTGTGAGCCGTTTGGCGCCAGCACTTTCGGACATGGCCAAGGTCTTAGGTGACAGACAAGCTTGCGTCGCACGAGAACTGACTAAACTTTATGAGGAGAGCAGGAGAGGGTCGTTGATAGAATTGTCTCAACATTATGACCATGCTGGTCCCCCTAAAGGTGAGGTTACGATTGTGGTGGGACCTCCTATAGAGCAACCGCTTTCAGTGGAAGACATAGACAATAGATTGCTCCAACTCCTTCCTGAAATGTCGGTTAAGGACGCAGCTAAAATAGTATCTGAGGAACTAGGTTTGCCGAGAAGCGATGCTTATGCCAGAGCATTAAATTTAAAGGATAATTCTCCAATCTAAAAATTTAATGCAGTGTGTACTTGTTAAGAATTGGACAAGTAGAAGAAATCAAAACACTTTCGTGCGTCTTTTGGTATTTTATCAAAGTTATCAATTTGAAAGGAGCGATCTATGGCTGATGCCCCCTGGGGGAGTGATCCATTGGCCTATCTAGCTGATATTGGCGGCCAGACGGATAGTGATTTTGATCCAGGACTGGTGGCTTTAGCTTTTTCAGCAAGGGAAACGCCAGACATCCCTCTCAAAAATTATTTAGACCATCTAGAACAGCTTGCATCCGGGGCAGAGCGTCAGCTCGTTGGAGATGATGCTGAGGCGTTTGCTGAAGCACTGCGCGGAAGTATTCATATAAAATTTGGGTATCAAGGTGATAGTGCAACATATGACGATCTTCAAAATGCGGATCTTGTGCGAGTGATTGATCGACGTAGAGGTTTGC